>JBBSCU010000172.1:0-11877 GCA_038249935.1 Chroococcales cyanobacterium | reverse complement strand
TTCCCCGAATGCAGCTACTCAGTCATGATTTTAGTCATTTGTCATTTGTGAATCTTTGTGAATGACCAATGACCAATGACCAATGACCAATGACCAATGACCAATGACCAATGACTAATAACTATTAGGTAATATTTAATGGCACGAAAACTGCGCCACCTTCCCAAAATAGTAACTAAGCGAGATGAAGATGAGTTCTATCACCAACCAGGAACTATACCAGGAACCATTATTATTGATGCAGATGCTCCACCACCAATAATTTTCTTGATTGACTATAATCAAACTAATTTTATCCGCGAACAAATAGCAACTCCAGAGGAATGTATCCCCTATCTTGATAGTGAATCTATTTCTTGGGTAGACGTACAAGGTTTAGGCAGTCAAGATATCTTACAACGATTAGGCAAAGTTTTTAACTTACATCCTCTCGTTTTAGAAGATGTAGTTAATGTACCGGAACGTCCCAAAACAGAAGATTATGAAGACCAATTGCTGTTCATTGCCCGGATGGTAGTACCAAAGGAAAGAACGTGTGGTTTTTACAGCGAGCAAGTGAGTTTAATATTGGGAAAATATTACTTGCTCACAGTACAAGAAGAACCAGAACATGATTGCTTTGAAGCCGTGCGATCGCGGATTGAAAAAAACAAAGGTATCATCCGCAAACAGGGAGCCGATTATTTAGCTTACGCTGTGTTAGATGCGATTATTGATGGCTTTTTCCCGGTGCTAGAGCTTTATGGGGAGCGAATCGAAGAGTTAGAGGAGGAGGTAATAGTTAAACCAACCCCACAAACACTACAAAATATTTATCAAATTAGGCGAGAATTACTGCAACTGCGTCGTGCTATCTGGCCTCAGAGGGATGCAATTAATTCCTTGATTCGAGATGGCAGTGATTTGATTAGTGAAGAAGTGCGAATCTACTTGCGAGATTGTTATGACCATACGGTACAAGTAATGGATATGGTAGAAACTTATCGAGAACTAGCATCTGGATTAATGGATGTGTACCTTTCGGCAGTCAGCAACAAAATGAATGAAATTATGAAGGTACTAACGATAGTTTCAACAATTTTTATTCCACTGACTTTTGTGGTTGGAATATATGGGATGAATTTCAATACTGAAAAATCGCCATATAATATGCCTGAGTTGAATTGGTATTGGGGCTACCCGATTTGCTTGGCAGTAATGGCTGCGATCGCATTTGGGTTACTATTCTTTTTTTGGCGACGAGGCTGGTTGCAAAATTCTGTAACAATTAAGCGTAATTAAAGATGAGTCGAACATACATTCATTAGCACCGGGAGTTAAGATTCTGAGTTATGAGGAGTAGCGACCAGAATTTAGTAGTTTTGACAATTTATATTATTGGTGTTTCTTACATTTTCAACCGCATGGTTGAATCCATTGATGACCAAATTAAGTTTGAGTTTAAAAAAGGAATCGTTGATGAGCAACTCAAAGAGCAAAATCTCGACGATAAAATTGGAATTTCCTTTAAGCTCAAATCCTCATACCCAATTGACGATTTGAAAGATTTATCTATTAGCATTGAAAATAAATCTGATAATATTGCCGTATACGTTGACTGGGACAACAGTTCTTTGGTAGTTGAACATAGCAAGCAATCGCGCCGAGTGATTCGGAAATCACCAGACTTAACCCGCGACTTAGCTGTACCCCAAAGTCCTAGTCTGATTGCCCCCAAGAAAACACTTTCTGAGACGGTGACAGCAGAAGACGTTTTTGAGCGCGATCAGGTAACTGGAACCTATTTAGCAAAGAAGCCACTAATTGATATTAACGGGCTGCAAAAAGGGCAAAAAGGTTTGTACAACGACTTTATTAACAGAAGAAAGGAGTTGGACTTTTCCTTGCAACTAGTGCTACGGATATCTGAGGTGCGTTTAGGTCTAGCTCCAGGTCGTGATTTTCCTCCCATTAGTATTATCAATTGTCCGTTCACAGTCAGGAAGCTACCTTGGACTTACGCTCTACCTTGGAATAAAAAGAAGTAATAGTAACCAGACACAGACACACTACGCCATCGAAGATTACACTGGATCTAAGGAGAGAGTAGGCGCAGGCGGTTGCAGATCAGTCATAGTTACTGGTTTGAGGAAAGTCCGGACTCCCGAAAGACCAAACTTGCTGGATAACGTCCAGTGCGAGCGATCGTGAGGATAGTGCCACAGAAAGATACCGCCTTTTCAGTGAACAGTGAACAGTTATCAGTAAACAGTTAATACTTGATAACTGATAACTGATAACTGAAAAAGGTAAGGGTGCAAAGGTGCGGTAAGAGCGCACCAGCAGCGTTGAGAGGCGCTGGCTCGGTAAACCCCGGTTGGGAGCAAGGCGATAGGAACTACGGTTGGTCTTTTACCAGTTCCGCTCAACGAGAGCCGCTAGAGGTGTCTGGTAACAGGCATCCCAGATAGATAACTGCCCTCGCAAGAGAACAGAACCCGGCTTATGTCCTGCTCTCTCCCCCCTTTTTTAGTGCTGAGTGCTAAGAGACGCAGCTAATCGCGTCTGTACAGGAGTTAGGAGTAGAGACGCGATTCAATCGCGTCTGTTATTAGTTTCTCCTGCTTCCCCTGCCCCCTTCCCCTTCCCATGTAATGCCCCTTGCTTATCCACGCCGTCAACGGCAACTTGAAAGTTTAATCCAAAAATTTGGTTTGTCGCTAGAAGCGCCGATAAAGTGGGAATTGCTGGATTTAGCGCTAACTCATTCCACTGTCTCTGAGTCGGCAAATTATGAACAGTTGGAGTTTGTTGGCGATGCAGTGGTGCGCCTGGTGTCAGCTGTTTTGTTGTGGGAAACTTATCCCGATTGTCCAGTAGGGGATTTCGCAGCAATTCGTTCGGTGTTGGTGAGCGATCGCATCCTCGCCCAATTAGCAAGATTTTATGGTTTAGAGTTATACTTACTAGTCGCTGGCAGTGCTACCGCCGATAAAGTTGGTCAAGAGTCACGACTGGCAGATGCATTTGAAGCAGTTCTCGGTGCGCTTTACTTAAGCACTCAAAATCTGGAACTGATCCGATCTTGGTTAGATCCCCACTTTCAACAACTAACCACAGAAATTCGCCTTGATCCAGCTAGACTTAATTACAAAGCTGCTCTGCAAGAATGGACTCAGGCACAATTTAAAGTTTTACCAGAGTATCGGGTTGTGGAAGCGAATCAACCGCACCACAATCAAGAACGTTTCGTTGCTGAGGTGTGGCTGCACGACAACAAGCTCGGTCAAGGTAAAGGACGCTCGATCAAAACTGCTGAACAAGCCGCCGCCAAGGTAGCTTTTTTAGCAATCAATAATCAGGAAAAACCCTGAGCTTAAAATAATCTTAATCAGCTGATAATTCAGTTGGTTGTCATTTGTCCCTTGTCCTTTCAATACTTCTCGGTTAGCGCAATTAGTCGTTGAAGATCCCCCCAACCCCCCTTAAAAAGGGGGGGCTTCTAACCCTCTTTTACCCCTTTTTTAAGGGGGTCGCCGTAGGCGGGGGGATCTGAATCTAGGACGACTCAACCCTTATCCGAGAAGTATTGCCTTGTCTTTTGTATACAAATAACTAATGACAAACCAAATTAAAATTGCTGTCATCGGAGTTGGGCGTTGGGGAGGGCATTTGCTGCGGAATTTCTTAGCACATCCCCAAGTAAAAGTAGTTGCTGTAGTAGACCCCCATCCAGAACGATTAGCGGCGGTAAAGCAGCAGTTTAACATAGATGAAAATGTAGTATTAACAACCCAGTGGCAAGAATTAAAGAAAGTGCCAGGGTTGACAGGGGTAGCGATCGCAACTCCAGCTAGCACCCACTATGCTTTAATTAAAGACGCTCTCCAAGAGGGATACCATGTTTTTGCAGAAAAACCCTTAACTCTTAACCCAGTAGAATGTCGGGAACTTTGCCAGTTGGCAGATCAGCATCATTTAATACTGATGGTTGACCACACTTATTTATTTCATCCAGCAGTTGAGCGAGGAAAAACTGTAGTACAAGCGGGTAAATTAGGTGATTTACGCTATGGCTACGCGACGCGTACCCATTTGGGGCCAGTCCGGCAAGATGTTGATGCGCTGTGGGACTTAGCCATTCACGATATTGCCATCTTTAACGCTTGGCTGGGTCAAATCCCTGTGAAAGTACAAGCAACGGGTACGGTGTGGCTACAGGGAGAAGACGCAAAGACACGGGGATTAGCTGACCTAGTATGCTTGACACTAACATACGCAGATGGCTTTCAAGCTTACATTCACTTGTGCTGGCTGAATCCTGATAAACAGCGACGGCTAGGGATTGTGGGTAGCCTTGGCAGCTTAATTTTTGATGAGATGTCATTGTCATCACCTCTAACCTTGCTACATGGAGAGTTTGAACAGCAGGGTAATCAATTTATTCCGGTAAATCAAAAGCAAGAGGTGCTGGAATTAGAGCCAGGGGAACCATTACAACGGGTTTGCTCCTGCTTTGTTGCCTCTATTCTCAACAATACTCTTTCAGAAGTTTCGTCTGGCTGGGTAGGCACACAGTTAGTAGAAATTCTTGCTGCTTTAACATTATCTCTTCAGCAAGGCGGCAAGCCTGTTTTTCTTGACGTGTAGCCACTACTTAAAAGTCCCATTTGCACAAACTCCTCCTTTTGGAAGACTTACCAGGATAGTTTGCAGCGGCGAAAGACGAATCTCGCAAGTCTCTTTCCCCAGTAGCAGCAGGGACTTCGAGAACTTCTCGTTGTCTACCCCTGCTTTAGTAGATTTGTTGATCCCCAAAGAGGAACTTCCGCCAGACTCCTGTAGACTAAGGTAGCGGCTTGCCTTTGCTCCCTCATTCCCAGAGGAAAATCCCACATCCCCAACATTTCCTTCTTTCTTAAGAACAGGTAACAGCGAGATATCAATCAAAGGTATGATAATTTTCACTGTTGTACCTTGATGAAGTCCCACACTCTCAAGAGTAATGCTGCCTCCCATAAGTTCGATTAAGTTCCGTGAAATCGCAAGTCCCAGTCCAGTACCTTCAAACTGGCGTGTGGTTGTGCCATTCACCATCACAAAAGGGCGAAATAGTTTGTGCTGTTGAGCCGGATCAATGCCTATACCTGTATCTTTGACTGCTACCACCACCTGAGATTTACCATCACTGAGTTGAATTTCTGTAGCAATGGTAATGCTTCCTAGATCAGTGAACTTAGTAGCGTTGCCAATAACATTAATCAGCACCTGCTTCAATTTTACCGCGTCTGCATTAATTGGTATTGGTTCAGTATCTAACTCACATTTCAATTGCAACCCCTTTTGCTGAACATTAACTGATTGTAAATTAATCACCTCTAATAATATCTGTCGGAGGTCAATAGGTATGGTGACTACTGAAAGCTTACCTGCTTCGATTTTAGAAATGTCGAGTAAATCATTAATAATACTTAGTAAGTGAATCGTTGTTTCATCGGCAAGTTTGAGAAACTCCATTTCTTCTTCCCGGTTATCGCATAAACCATCTTCAACCAGGCGAATACAGTTAATAATAATATTTAATGGGTTTCTCAACTCATGGGAAGTTGTAGCCAAAAACTGGCTTTTAATCTGGTTAGCGCTTTTGGCTTCCTTCCAAGCTATTTCCAATTCTTCTGCTCCAGCTTTCAGCCGTTCTACCATTTGGTCTAGTGCTTGAGCTAGTTGGTTGAATTCTCGGATTTGGAAATTGTGCGGAACTGGTTGTGCAGCGTGGTGAGAGTGAATATTTAGAGCGTAGTCTCGCAATTCTTCTACAGGACGTGCCAAGTAAGGAGCTAGATATAGAGATGCCAACAAACTTGCACCAATCAAACCAACTGTCAAAACGATGAGGATTAGTTTGATTTCCTCTAAACCAAAAAGCGCATTATCGACACTAGTAACAGCTAAAACTATCCATTTTTGCTGCTGTTGAGTCAGCGGATTTGCAATAGCCGTATAGCCAGCTATTAGTTCTTTTCCCTGCGTAAAAGACAAATTTATCGAATCGTTTCGTCCCGAAATTGCATTTTTAATTATGCTCTTGAGTTGGGAAGCATTTCGGTGCTGACTGATATTAGTTCCCACCCAGTTTATGAATGGGTGCGCCAAAATTGTGCCATCTTCAGTAATCACTACCATAGCGCCTGTAAGCGATCCCGGCGGATTGCTGGTTTTTTGGGACAATGCAGACTGAATACTTAAGCTGTAAACTAAATTTCTTCGGCTATCGAAAACTGGTGCAGATAACACTAATCGCAATTGATTTTGGGTGTTTCTTTTTCCAGTTATTCCTGCCTTGGACGGGATGAGTGTTTTGACATCAATTCCTTCACTAGTCAAAGGTAATCTTAATTCTCCAATTGCTTGATCCCCACAACTACTAGCAATTATCTTCTGGTTTAGGAGATTCGTTAATTGGATGCACTCAATATTGGCTGGAAGTTGTTGCTTTAACTGGGTGAGAATTTCTTGCTCTTGTGTAGGCGAACCCGACGGAATCATCGTTGTTTTACTTACACTCAGCAAATTAGCTTTTAAGATAGCGATCGCATCTCCAATTCTCTCACCTTTGTTAATAGCGCTTTCTGTTAAATTTTGACGGGCAGTTCTCAATATGCTAGAACGTGCCTTATTCAAGGCCACAATCTCGCCTACAAGTAAAACTGGAACGAACAGCAACAATATTCTCGTTACTAAAATTCGACGAAAGGATGATTGACGGGAATTAGTCATCGAGTGTCTCACTTGACATCTGCAAACCACAACAGCAAAGATATGCAATTAGACTAGCTAGATGAGATATTTTATGAAGTTATCAGAACTTTATTTTCAATGTTTAAAAATAACAAATTGCGATAATTCAAAAAGAAACGTCCTATACCAAAACTCATATATGCTAGATGTGGAAACGATTTGTGTTGCATATAAATACAGTGATAAAATTGGTAAGCAGTAGCTTAAAAGCATGGATTTTTTTGAGAATCTATACACGAACCAAGAAAATATTAAACCTATCAAATCAATTTAATGTTGCAACATCGTCCTCATACTACAGTTGTTTTAGCAATGAGTGTAGATGGCAAGATAGCAGATTTTAAGCGATCGCCTGCTCGGTTTGGTTCAAGGGTTGATAAAGAACACTTAGAAAAACAAATTGCTGTCTCTGATGCCGTTTTATTCGGTGCTGGTACTCTGGGCGCTTACGGAACAACACTTACCGTATCAGATCCAACTTTAGTACAACATCGAGTCCAAGGAGGTAAGCCTCCCCAGCCGATTCATATAGTAATTACACATTCTGCAACCCTCAATCCGGAAATTAACTTTTTTAAGCAACCAGTTAGACGCTGGCTACTTACGACAACTGCGGGTACACTTTCCTGGAAAGGACGCTTACAGAAACTTTCCTCAACGGTAGGAACTCCCGTACAGGAGTGTCCTTCAAAATTTGAGCAGATTCTAGTTTTTGAAACACCAACGGGAGAAATTGACATCCCCGCAGCTCTGAAGCATCTAGCCAATATACATATAACACGCTTGGCGGTCTTGGGTGGAGGTGAATTAGTCGCTTCCTTGCTGGAATTAGATTTAATTGATGAATTATGGCTGACTGTCTGTCCGCTGATTTTAGGTGGTAATACCGCACCCACACCTGTTGAAGGGAAAGGATTTTTAGCCGATTTAGCTCCCAAGTTGCAACTTCTAGAAGTTCATACAGTTGAGCAAGAAGTGTTTCTGCACTATCGCCTGCAACGATCAGCAGATTAGATTACGCTAAGTTAAGTCATTGGTCATTTGTCATTTGTCATTGGTCATTTGTCATTTGTCATTTGTCATTAGTTCTTTCCCCTGCTTCCCCCACTCCCTACTCGCTACTCCCTACTCCCTACTCCCTACTCCCCTAAAAAGTGGAACAACCTAAGCCTCGCTATTCTGTCGTTTGGACTAACAAAATCGCTGAAGTACCCCAAAATGCCTGGAATGCTTTGGCAATGCCACTCAAAACGCCGTTTTTAGAATGGGAGTGGCTGAACAACATCGAAACTTCCCAGAGTGCTACGGCTAAAACTGGTTGGTTGCCAAATCACTTGACGCTATGGCGAGATAGAACGCTGATTGCTGCTGCGCCACTTTATCTCAAAGGACATAGCTCTGGTGAATTTGTTTTTGATCACCAATGGGCAGAGTTAGCCGATCGCATCGGCATCCAATATTACCCAAAATTGCTGGGAATGTCCCCATTTACACCGGTTGAAGGTTATCGGTTTTTAATTGCCCCAGGAGAGGATGAAGATGAAATTACAGCGATGATGCTGCATGAAATTGATGCTTTCTGCTCCAAAAATGGAATTTCTGGGTGTCATTTTCTTTATGTCGATCCTCAATGGCGTCCGATGCTGGAACGGCATGGCTTTACAACTTGGCTACACCACAGCTATGTTTGGGAAAATGCCGGCTTTAAAACTTTTGATGACTACTTGAAAGTGTTTAACTCCAATCAGCGCCGCAATATCAAGCGGGAACGCAAAGCTGTGGAGAAAGCAGGTTTACGATTGCAACCTCTGAGTGGTGATGAAATTCCTCAATCTTTGTTTCCCTTGATGCACCAGTTCTATGCAGACACCTGTGATAAGTTTGGCTGGTGGGGTAGCAAGTATCTCACACAAAGGTTTTTTGAGCAGCTATACACCGATTATCGCCATCGAGTTTTGTTTGTTGCTGCATATAGCGAGTCAGATAACTCTCATCCTTTAGGAATGTCCTTTTGTTTATATAAAGATGACAAACTTTATGGACGCTATTGGGGGAGTTTTCAAGATATAGATTGCTTACATTTTGATGCTTGCTATTATGCACCAATTGAGTGGGCGATCGCTAACGGCATCCAAATTTTTGACCCTGGTGCGGGCGGGCGACACAAAAAACGCCGTGGTTTCCCCGCTATGCCCAATCACAGTCTGCACCGCTTTTACAATAATCGTTTAGGACAAATTATCCGTCCCTATATTAAGGAAGTGAATCAACTCGAACAGCAGGAAATTGAGGCGATTAATGCAGAGTTGCCATTTAGTGAAAAAAATGGTTGAGGAAAAGGAACTACTTTCGTAACAGAGTTTGCCGAATAATTAAACTTTACTCGGCAAACAGATGTTTACTTTGCTTATTTTGAAAATTGTAAAATTAAATTGTTGGCGATCGAGACGGTATTTGTGCTACCATTCATCAAAAGTCACCGTCTTGAATGCCTTCCCGAATAATTTCTTCTTGTTGGCGCATTGTCGCTGCCCATTCTGATTGTCCTTCAGATTCTAAGATAGCCGCAGCTTTCTGTAAATCCTCAATTCCTTTTTGCGGTTGTCCTTCTAAAGCTAGAGCATTACCCCGATAAAAGTAAGCTTCAACGTAGTTAGGATCAAGCTCAATCGCTTGCGTGTACTGAGCAATTGCCCCTTGATGCTGACCTTGTATATCAAACTCACTCCCACGTTGGAAAAATTCTTTAGCGCTCGCCATAGATTCTGACTCTTCTCCTTGACTGCTTGAATTACACAAACCATTTGAATCCCTGATCTGCCCTGATGGACAAGCTGACTGTTCTTGAGCTTTCGCTACAGAGTCAAGAATTCCAGGGCAGAAAATAACCACAGAACATAAACCAAATATAGGCAACAGTCTCTTTTTTGTTGATTTCATCGAATATTACTCCTCATCTTAATAGTTTATTGTTGTGCTAAGTAATCCATCCGTTCTACTTCATTAGGCATCAAATCCTCAATGCGTAAAGTTGTGCGTTGACCTGCACTTAAACCTTCCACCTCAATTAGACAGGGGATATAAGCATCCTGCTCGCGGATAAAGTTCATTGTAAATGCGTATGCACTTTTAATATTCCTGGCTTCAACTTGGCGAAGTTGAGACTGAAATTCCTTTCTTATTCCCTCTTCAAATGACAGTTTTTCTTGTGAAACACCATTACTATAAAGATGGTATTCAAGTGTGCCACAAGTATCGCTACCCGCGTAATAAATAGCCGAAGTATTTAGTAATTCTGAAACACTGCAAGCATCTTCTTCTGTCAAATAGATTCGTCTCGAAAAAATGTGAGGTTTATAAATTAAGCTCCAGGGATGTCCCCGCAATTGAAAAATAAAGATGCTTTCATTCTGAATGTCAATTTCGCGGTCATAGGCATTGCGTACCCAGACATTCATCTGCTTTAAGGCGCTAAACACTTGAGCGACTTGTTCTACAGATGATCTAACAAGGAGAAATAGAATATTCGCATCAATTGTTTCTACTCCTCTATGCTGTTCTAGAGAAATACCTTCCTCTCTAACAAAATGTATCAACATCGCTTAAGATTTTTCTAAATTCTTCCAGGGGTTCCAGGACCACCATAACCTCTTGGAAACCTTCCAGACCCGAAATACACGCCTGGATTTATTAATATAGCTTGACCCATCTGAATATTACCAAACGGTGGCGTAATTTCACATCCTATAGAATGCCAGATTCCAATCCTCCTACTGCTAGCTTCAGCAACTGTTTTTTTACTAATCTTGCGTACATCAGATGTAGTCATGAAAACAATTGCTGGATTTTCACCAGCAGCACGTGCAGGATTGCCACTAAGAACATCTAGGAAACCAAGAATTTGATAATCTTGATGGCTTGGAGGTAATAACGTGCCCTTCACTGCTTTTGCCTCATAAAAAATGGCATCTGCGAATTGCCTAAAAAATGGAGGAAATGTCGTAATAATTGAAAGCGGAACTACCCCATCTGGTTGTACATTAGGTATCTTTACTTTGTTCTCTCTTGACTGGGATTTAAACTTTCTTCCGTTTGGAGCAATGGGATCACCTGGTTTAAGTGTATTCAGCGCAAACCGTTCAAATTTTACTCCAACTTCAAATAGTGATATACCTTGGTTAGTGGCGATTTGATCGAGTCTGCTTTTAGTTAATGGTGTTTGGCTGGAATTAGCACAGGTTTGAGCTTGAACAGCAAACGGAGTCATAGCAACTGTAGCTCCTACCCCGATGAATAGCGCTATTTTTCGGATGTAATTCATGATTAGAAACTGAAGTAAGTAAGCCTTTAGCAGGGCTTTTTAATTTCATTCAAAGGCGAGTATATAGTTTTTTTTATCACTATAGCTTCAGTAAATTCATGCAGTAATATGGTTGCGGCTCATTTGATGATAAAAGGATAATTTATAGCAAATTCTCTGATTTAATTTTAAGTAAAAGAAATCAAAAATATCTGAAAGATATCAAGAAGACTAAGGAAGATAGGAATTACACTTAATGTAGAGTGTAAAAACCCTCAAGAAAGAAAATTTCTTTTTATAATGCTTATGGATTTAATAGTTGAAGATTTAGCCGCAATTGATGATAAACTTTCCCAACGTCATATTGACCTTGATCCCGGTGGATATTTCATTATTTACTTGGATCGAGACGCAGGGTTAATTTATGCCAAGCATTTTACAAATGTGATTGACGATCGCGGTTTAGCAGTCGATCCCGAAACGGGAAAGGTAATTCCAGCACGAGGAAAGGTAGAACGAACTCACACGACAGTTTTTAGTGCGAGGACGGCGAAAGAACTTTGCGTAAAGATTTTTGAAGAAACTCAGCCCCCTCCTGTAACTCAATTAGATCATGCAGCTTATTTAGGTCGAGAATTTGTTCGGGCTGAGGTGGCTTTAGTTACAGAGCAAGAGTATGTTCAAGATTAAAGTTAGGAGTTAGAAATTTCTAACTCCTAACTCTCCCATCACCCATTAGATGATGGCTGATTTATTTGATAGATATAGTAAGTCGCCATTGGAATAACGGTGGCGGCAAT
>JBBSCU010000171.1:0-11950 GCA_038249935.1 Chroococcales cyanobacterium | reverse complement strand
TTGTCTGTGTTAAAAGTAACAGAACAACAAGCGGTTTTGTCTGAAATATAACAATGACGATTAGTTGCTAGCAGCAGAAGTTGCTAACTCCGCAAGACGTTCTTGCTGGTCTAGAGATATGCAAGATTGGATCAGCGTCTCTAAATCACCTTCCAAAACAGGGTTAAGGGAATAATTCTGGCCTAAGCGGTGATCAGTAGCGCGGTTATCTTTATAATTATAGGTACGAATTTTTTCCGATCGCGATCCTGTACCAACTTGCGATCGCCGCATGGAAGTTACAACTTCCTGTTGTTCGCGTAACTTGATCTCATACAACTTCGCCCGCAGAATTTGCATCGCCCGTTCTTTATTTTGCAACTGGCTACGTTCTTCCGTACAGAAAATCCGAATTCCCGTCGGTTTGTGCATCAAATCGGCGGCTGTTTCCACCTTGTTGACGTTTTGCCCACCAGCACCGCCAGAACGAGCTGTAGTCATTTCAATATCTTTCGGGTCAATGTGAATTTCCACATCATCCACCTCTGGCATAATCGCCACGGTAGCTGTGGAAGTATGAACCCGTCCCCCAGATTCAGTTGCCGGTACGCGCTGCACACGATGCACTCCAGCTTCAAACTTTAACTGGCTGTAAACGTCATTACCTTTAATTTCAAGAATGACCTCTTTCCAGCCGCCCATTTCTCCTCGAGATTCGCTCACTAGAGAAACTTTCCAACCTTGAGTCTGGGCATAGCGGGTGTACATCTGCATCAAATCGCCAGCCCAAATACTTGCTTCATCGCCACCAGTGCCAGCGCGAATTTCCAACATGATATTCTTTTCATCATTGGGGTCGCGTGGTAACAGTAAGACTTTCAAGCGAGCCTCTAAATATTCTATTTTTGCCTCAAGTTCCTTGACTTCCAGTGCTGCCATTTCTTGCAACTCTGGGTCACTCGCAGATTCTTTATAAACCTGACGCGCTCCTATCAAGTCTTCTTGGGCTGTTTTCCAAATTTCATAGGTATCAACTACCTCTTCCAAAGAAGAACGAGACTTAGCAATTTCTTGATACTCATCAGGGTTACTAGCGGTATCAGGGTCGCCAAGACGACGTGTTAATTCATTAAAGGTTTGTTCAACGGATTTTAGTTTGTCCAGTAAGTATGATTCAGCCATGACGAGTGCGATCGCTCCTTAAAAAAATAACAAATTGGCTCGAGCATATAAATGACAATCGACCCCGAAGAATGCAGGGTCGTCGTTAACAGCAGAGCCAACCCGCTACTTTTTCTTTTCTTCGTCGTCAGATGTTTGAGTGCTACTCATGCCGTACTTGCGGAGGAAGCGCTCCACTCGACCCTCAGTGTCAATAATCTTCTGAGTGCCGGTGTAAAATGGGTGATTTCCAGACCAAACATCTACGTGCAATTCTGGCTTGGTGGAGCCTATGGTCATAACAACTTGACCGTTGCAGTAAACTTTAGCATCTGGATACCATTTGGGATGAATATCAGATTTAGCCATTGTTCTTTGTGGGATGAATCTATATAAATTATAACTTTCAGGTTTCAATTGGGGCTAGGGATTGGGGACTGCGAAAGAGATAAAAAACTGACTTTTTCCAATGCCCAATACCCAATCGCCTATCGTTTAGAGTACTGAGGTGCTTTCCGGGCTTTATGTAAACCATATTTTTTCCGCTCTTTTGCCCTGGGATCGCGAGTCAAATAACCTTCGGTTTTCAAAGGTGGGCGGTTATCTGGGTCTAGTTGGCACAAAGCACGAGCAACTCCCAAGCGGACAGAATCAGCCTGTCCGGTCAAGCCGCCGCCTTCTGCTTTTACCAAAATGTCGTACTCGTTTTCGAGTCCCAGAGTTTCCAGAGGTGCTTTGATGACTCCCAGGTAGTTGGCATTGAATTGGAAATACAAATTTCCATCTTTACCATTTACAGTCAGTTGACCTGTACCTGGAACCAAGCGTACCCGTGCTACTGCGGTCTTACGACGACCAGTACCCCAGTATACGGCGCGACCGCTATTAGCATCTGCTACTACCATTAATTTTCTTCTCCAGGAATTGTACTAATTTTTAGTTCTTTAGGTTTTTGAGCATCATGGGGATGCGTGGGGCCAGCGTAAACTTTCAGCTTGGTGAACAACTGCTTACCCAAACTATTTTTGGGTAGCATACCTTTGACAGCTTGTTCTAAAATTCGTTCTGGTATCCGCTGTTGCAGTTTAGCGAAAGTTTCTGTTTTCATCCCACCGGGACGACCAGAATGGCGACGGTAAAGCTTTTGAGTGCGCTTTTTGCCTGTAACTGCCACTTTTTCGGCATTGACGACGATTACAAAATCACCTGTATCTAGGTGTGGTGTATATTCGGGTTTGTTTTTGCCTCTGAGTATTTGAGCGATTTCGCTAGCGAGGCGACCAAGGCGTTTATCGGTGGCATCTACTATGTACCACTCATGCTCAAGGGATTTTGGAGAAGGAAGGTATGTTTTACTCGTTGTCATTTATCATTTGTCCTTTGTCATTTTTAATTTGTCATTTGTCATTTGCCCTTTGTCATTTGTCGTTACTAAGAACCAATGACTAATGACTCTTGACTAATGACGAACTTTGGCCAACTATCGTACCAAATCTCTTTAGGAAAAGGAAAATCTGGATAGCCGACTCGCAACAAGCACAAACCTTGAGGCGGTGCGGAGTGTTTCACTTCTTCTCGACGTTCTTCTTTCCAGAGTTCGGTGAAGTTAGAAAGTGTTCGTTGTCCAGAACCTACTTGTACCAGCATCCCTACCAATAGCCGTACCATGCCATACAAAAATCCATCTGCCTGTATTTCAATATGGATAAATGGCCCACTGCGACGACACTCTGCTGCTTGCACCTCTACCCAGGAATGCGATCGCTTGGAGCCTGCACGGTGAAAAGCAGCTAAGTGATGCTTTCCCAACAGAGGTTTCAGCGCAGCTTGAATTAAGGTTTCATCCAGGGGTGCATAATAATAATGCCAACTGAAGGGTCTTACAAACAAGTTAAGTCGATCTTCAGTGTATATTGTGTAGCGATACCGTCGATAGGCTGCACTAAAGCGAGCGTGCCAACGGTCATCTACACTAGCTGAAGCTCTAATTAATATATCTGGCGGCAGATAGCCATTGAGGATTGTTGCCCACTTGTGAGCCGGAATGAAACTTGTAACTTCAAAATGGGCGACTTGAGCAGCAGCGTGAACTCCAGAATCAGTTCGCCCCGCACCGTGTAATGTTACATGATGCCCAATAATAGTAGCGATCGCTGTTTCTATCTCTTCTTGGACAGTCCGCTGTTTTTTTTGCCGTTGCCAGCCATGAAAATGAGTGCCCAGGTATTGGATAACCAGGGCTACTCGATAAGTTGGTTTAGGCTGGTGGCTTTCTAACATATAGATTTTGTCCTTTGTCATTTGTCCTTTGTCATTTGTAAATAACCAATGACTAATGACCAATGACCAATGACTTAAACCAATTCAATTATTGCCATTTGAGCATTGTCACCCCGACGCGGTACGGTACGCAGGATGCGGGTATAACCGCCCTCGCGATCGCCATATCGAATCGGAGCTTGCTCAAATAGAGCGTGAACCAGTTGTTTGTCGAAGATGTAGCCAAGGGCTTCACGGCGTGCTGCCAAGGAGCCATTTTTGGCTAGGGTGATCATTTTTTCCACTTTACTTCGCAGAACTTTAGCTCGAATTAAAGTGGTGGTAATCCGACCATGACGGATCAACTCGGTGGAGAGCGATCGCAATAAGGCACGGCGCTGATCGGCGGGTTTACTGAGTTTTTTGACGCGACAACGGTGACGCATAATTATGCACTATGAATTATGAACGGTTTTTCTTAAGGATGTTTAGAGCCTCTTTCCATTGGCAGGGTGATGCCCAAGCGTCGCTGCAAAGCTTCCACAACCTCTTCTGCTGACTTCTGCCCAAAGTTCTTAATTTCTAAGAGGTCTTCTTGGGTATAATCCAACAAATCTGCCACAGAATTAACTTGTGCCCGTTTGAGACAGTTATATGCTCGTACAGAAAGTTGCAATTCTTCGATGGGTATCTGGGCAGTTGGGTCGTCTGGAATGTCTGAACCCGTGTCTGTTGGTTCTAGGGAGATATCTTTCAACGGATTGAATAAATCTACCAAGATCGCAGCAGCCGAAGATAGTGCTTCCTGGGGAGAAATACTACCATTTGTCCAAACTTCCAACAGTAGTCGGTCTTTTGGAATCAAGTCTTCCCCACGAGATTCTTCAACACTGTAGTTGACTTTTCGCACTGGCATAAATATCGAGTCGATTTGGAGAAAATCCAACGATGTGGCTTCCTCACGTCCTCGCTCTACGGTGCGATAGCCTTTGCCTTTCTCGATCCGAAATTCCATTTCCAGCTTTCCACCCTCAGCGATGGTGGCTACATACTGGGTCGGATCGATGACTTCTACTTCACTGGGCAAATCAAAATGTGCCGCAGTGATTGTTGCTGGACCACTAACGAGTAATCTACCAATTTGGGGCTGCGAAGAATAGTTTTTCAGAATGACTTCCTTCATTTTCATGAGGATTTCCAATACATCTTCCCGCACACCCGGAACTGTGGCGAACTCATGTGAAACGCCTGCAATCCGCACTGCTGTAACTGCTGTACCTTCTAAATTAGATAGTAAAACCCGCCGCAGTGCGTTGCCAACAGTTGTTCCTTGACCGCGTTCTAGAGGTTCCAAAACAAATTTACTGTAATGGTTCCGACTTTCTTCGGTATTCGACTCTACACATTCAATTTGAAACTGCGCCACGGATGAGCCTCCCTTTTTCTAAGGTGCTGCTAGCAGACAAATCAATTGCCTCCAGAATTGAATTTATACCCTGTAGATTATAGGTATATCAAACTAATAGTATAAAATTACGGTATAGTTTGACGCTCCTATTGAGCTTGCAGGTACTGATAATATTTTGGGTAGCCCGAAGTTTAACAGCTTTCCCGGCGGGAAAATCTGACACACTTCTGATTGCCCAAGCTTTTACTCAATGACAGTTTGCACGTTAGACGCCCAAGCGGTCTTTGCTGACTGTAACTTATCGTCCTCATTGCCCAGTCTTGAGGTTTAAACTCGACGGCGCTTGGGTGGACGACAACCATTGTGAGGAATGGGCGTAATATCCCGAATGAGTGTAATTTCCAGTCCCGCTCCTTGGAGCGCCCGGATAGCGGTTTCTCTACCTGCTCCTGGCCCACTGACCATTACCTCAATTTGGCGCATTCCTTGATCAATGGCTCGACGGGCTGCACTTTCAGCAGCGGTTTGCGCTGCAAAGGGAGTTCCCTTTTTTGCTCCCTTAAAACCGCTAGAACCAGCACTAGCCCAGGAGATGACGTCTCCATTTTGATCGGTAATGGTGACAATGCTATTGTTGAAAGTAGACTGGATGTAGGCCATGCCATTGGGTACATTCCGTTTCTGCTTTTTGCTCCCGGATTTTTTAGTTGGTTGTCTCGCCATACTTGTTTAGTTGATTTAAGGTAAAACTTGCTCTGATTAGCAAGGGTTGCAAGATTATTTCCCTGGTGCCTTCTTCTTCCCAGCCACTGTCTGCCTTCTGCCTCGACGGGTTCTAGCATTTGTGCGAGTTCTTTGTCCTCTGACTGGTAAGCCCATGCGATGACGACGGCCTCTGTAAGTACCAATGTCAACTAAGCGCTTGATGTTCAAAGACTCCAAGCGGCGCAAGTCTCCTTCAACTTGATAGTTGGTTTCTATTTCCCCTCGCAGGGTTGTTACATCGGCATCACTCAAGTCCTTAACGCGGGTGTCTGGGTTCACACCTGTAGCCGCAATAATTGCTTGAGCTCGTGATAATCCAATTCCGTAGATGTAAGTCAGACCAATCTCGACGCGCTTATCGCGTGGAAGGTCTACTCCGGCAATACGTGCCACAATGAACTCTCCCTATTGTTCTCGCAATTACTGTTAGTTGGAAAAACGTGATTAATCGCGTCTTTTCGTTTTGATGATGATATGCGTGTTAAAACTGACTCTGTTGGTAAGAGCGTTATCCTTGACGTTGCTTGTGCTTGGGGTTCACGCAAATCACCATGATGCGACCACGACGTTTGATGACGTTACATTTTTCACAGATTTTCTTGACTGAAGCTCTGACTTTCATGCCTTTCTTACTTTGACTCCAAATAGCAAATTATAGCATTTCTAGGTAAATTATTCAACTAAGTGACTAAGAAACAGTCAAAAAGATGATTTTATGGTAAAATTCTCTACATATAGTTACTTCTTTCGTAGTCGATAGGTGATTCTGCCTTTGCTTAAGTCGTATGGAGTCAACTCCACCTTGACGCGATCGCCGGGCAAAATCTTGATATAATTGCGGCGAATCTTGCCAGAAATGTGTGCCAGCACGTTAAAGCCATTGTCCAAGTCAACGCGAAACATCGCATTGGGCAAGGACTCTGTAACCGTGCCTTCCATTTCAATTAAATCTTGTTTAGACAATTTGTTTTTTCCTCAACTCAGCAATCTCCTGTTCAGTTGCAGCGCTTCATCTGCAAAGAAACATATTTTAAGAAATATATCAACAGTTTATTAATATATCTTAGCTAAAATCACTCTGCTTCTTGACAGGGGGGGAGGGGGGAGTAGTAAGTGGTAAATCCTCTACTCCCGATTCTCAGGTTAGGAAGCGATTACTTTTTGCAGTTCACCAGTGACATCTTCTTGGGACTGATTGCCATTGACTGTTAAAAGTTTATGGCGATCGCCATAATAATCAATTAAAGGTGCAGTGTCAGAGCGGTACACTTCTAAACGACGACGAATTACCTCTTCGGTATCATCTTTTCGTCCTCTAGCTAGCAAACGGTCGATCACAACTTCATCTGGTGCATCTAGATTGACCACCCTTTCGCCACTCTGATGTATTTCCTCTAGTAACTTCAAAAGAAAAGCTGCTTGGGTCACTTTGCGGGGAAAACCATCAAGAATCCAACCATTTTTAGCATCTGGTTGACTGAGGCGCTCCTGTACTAATTCCTGTACTAGCTGGTCGGGTACTAACTCGCCGCTATTTACATAGTTTTGAGCCTTGATTCCCAAATGACTTTGCTCTTTCATGGCTTGTCTTAATATTTCACCCGTAGAAATATGAGGAATATTCAAGTGTTCAGCCAAAATTTGAGCTTGTGTTCCTTTACCAGATCCAGGTGGTCCCAAGAAGATTAGTCGCGTCACTATTATTTCACCATTCCTTCGTAGCGCTGAGAGATAACGTAAGTTTGAACTTGTTTGGCTGTCTCAATTGCCACACCAACTAAAATTAACAAAGATGTAGCACCTATTCCTTGGAAAGTTTTCACATTCAAAGCACTTTCCACGGCGGTAGGGATAATCGCAACCAAGCCTAAAAACATCGCACCCAAAAAGGTGAGTCGGTTCGATACGCGTTCGATATACTCGCTAGTTGCCTTGCCGGGACGAATGCCAGGAATACTAGAACCCATTTTTTTCAAGTTCTGCGCCACATCTACTGGGTTGAGAATCAACGAAGAATAGAAGTAGCTGAAGAAAATGATGGAAATCATGTAGACCAAGGCATACACCCAGGAGCTAGAACCACCTGGACTCAGATAATTGTTAACTATATTCGCCAATTCAGCATTTTTAGTAAAATTGGCGATCAGCAGTGGCAAACTGAGAATAGCAGCAGCAAAAATAATTGGCATCACGCCGCCTTGATTTAGCCGCAGAGGCAGATAACTACGTTGCTCTGCCAAAACTCGCCGACCTACTTGGCGACGCGCTGAAATAATTGGGATGCGGCGCATTCCTTCCTGCACAACCACAATACCAACAATTGTCGCTAGGAAAACTAAGATCAGCACGATCACCCGACCCACTGTCTCCCGACCACCCACTTGCACCAAATCGATGGTATCGCCTAAAGCTTTTGGTAATGACGCGACAATATTGACAAAAATCAACAATGATGCACCATTACCAATGCCCCGTTCTGTAATTAATTCTGATGCCCACATTACGAACATAGAACCAGCAGTCAGAGCGATCGCAGTTTCAGCTACGAAGAATGGCCCTGGCTTTAAGGCGAATTGCTGCAAGAATAATGCTGAAAAAGCTGTACTTTGAAGAATCGCCCAACATACAGTAACATAGCGGGTAATTTGCGATATTTTCCGCCGCCCCGCTTCGCCTTCATTTTTTTGTAAATTTTCTAAAGATGGAATTGCCGCGGTAAGCAATTGGATGATGATAGACGCATTAATGAAGGGCAAAATTCCTAAGGCAAAAACTCCCAAAGTCGAAAGTCCTCGCCCGGAAAATATATCCAATAAGCCGAATATAGAATTACTGCCCGATATGGCTTCGGAAAATCTCGGTCTATCAATCCCTGGCACGGGCAAGAAGATGCCCAGGCGAACCAAAATTAAAATACCGACGGTAACAAGCAGCCTACCTCTAAGCCCGGCTGCTTGTGCCATCTGCATAAAAGTTTCTTGAGCCGTTGGGGCTTTATCTCGACTGATCATAGAGTGCTACCTTTATAGTGAACCAGGCGCTGACAGCGAGTTGGCTTGCATTTAAGTGCGCTGTTCCGGCTCACTCATAAGACTTCACAACTCCCCCCAGCTGCCTCAATTTTGCTCCGAGCTGTACCTGTGAAAGCTGCCGCTTTTACGTTGAGCGGAATGCTCAATTCCCCATTACCCAAAACTTTCAATGATCCCTTGACAGCAGTCAGGATACCTGCTGCTTTCAAGGAGGTCAAAGTTACTTCCGTATTAGCGGGAAGGGAGGCTAGCTTCTCTACATTAATCGTAGTGTAAATCTTCTGATTCACAATCGGAAAGCCCTTCAGTTTAGGTAAGCGGCGGTACAATGGCTGTTGACCACCTTCAAAACCCGGTCTGGTACCACTACCAGAACGAGATTTTTGACCTCGCATACCTAGACCAGCACTGGCACCTTGACCGGCAGAAATACCTCTGGCTACACGTTTCTTGCGTTTCTTTGAGCCTTTTTGCGGCTTAACATCATTGATTCTCATAGGTTATCAATTTGTCATTTGTCGTTTGTCGTTTGTCGTTTGTCATTTGTCCTTTGTTATTCACTAATGACCAATGACTAATGACCAATTAGATGTAGAGACTTTCAATAGGAATACCGCGATCTTCGGCGACTTCAGAAAGGGTACGCAGTGTAGATAAGGCATTAACTGCGGCTCTAGCATTATTGAGCGGATTGTTGGAGCCAAGTTGCTTGGCTAAGACGTTACGAACTCCTGCCAATTCCAGCACAGTCCGCACAGCACCACCCGCAATTACCCCAGTACCAGGTGCGGCTGGGCGCATCATCACCTTTGCACCGCCACCGACACCATCAATGGGATGAGGGATGGAGTTAGATTTGGTAATTGGGATATCAATAAGGTGTTTTTTGCCGTCGGCTACGCCTTTTTTGACGGCGCCAATTACATCTGAGGCTTTGCCTACTCCGACACCAACTTGACCGCGTTCGTTACCGACGACAACGATCGCTCGGAAGCTAAGTTTTTTACCGCCTTTTACCACTTTGCTGACGCGGCGGATTTGGATTACCCGTTCTTGCCAAGTGGTTTCTTCTTTTTTGGCGCGCTTTGTTTTACTTTTACGCTCTGTTGCCATAATTTATGCTCTAGTGAACGTTATTTGTCTTTTGTCATTTGTCCAATGACTAATGACTCATGACTTTAGAAATCTAAGCCAGCCTCGCGTGCTGCATCAGCTAAAGCTTTGACACGACCATGATATAAGTTACCACCGCGATCAAAGACTACTTTAGTGATGCCTTTTTCTAGCGATCGCACTGCGATCAATTTCCCAACTTGCACCGATGCGTCGCGGTTTGCACATGACGCTAAAGTAGATTTCAATTCTGGTTCTACAGTCGATGCTGCCACTATGGTTTGATGCTGAGTATCATCAATTACCTGGGCATAAATATGCTCATTAGAACGAAATACCGCTAAACGCGGACGTTCTGGGGAGCCAATAACCTTGCCACGAACGCGCCGATGACGACGGTTTTTTGATTCTCTCCGAGTAAGTTTCATATCTACTTCTTACCACCCTTACCAGTCTTACCAGCTTTCCGTCTGACCACTTCACCCGCATAGCGAATACCTTTACCTTTGTAAGGTTCTGGTGGACGAACGGCACGAATTTTGGCGGCTATGTTGCCGACGATTTCTTTGTCATAGCCACTGACAATGACGTTAGTTGTACCTTCTACTGCAAACTGAATCCCTTCTGGTGGTTCAATTTGCACCTGATGGCTGTAACCCATATTCAAAACTAGGTTACGCCCTTGAAGTTGTGCCCGGTAACCAACACCTTGAATTTCTAAACGGCGCTGAAAACCTTGGGAAACTCCCTCGACCATGTTGGCAACTAAAGTGCGGCTCAAGCCGTGCAGCTGCTTTGAAGTACGAGTTTCATCCCGACGGTTTACCTGTAATATTTCTCCCTCTTGAGAGACTGAGACATTAGCTGTAAGAGTGCGAGAAAGTTCTCCTTTCGGTCCTTTCACCACAATCTTCGCACCATCGATCGCCACTTGAACTTTGGCGGGAATAGTTATTGGACGTTTACCAATACGAGACATGAATTTTTGTCCTTTGTTATTTGTCCTTTGTCCTTTGTCTTTCACTAATGACAAATGACTAATGACCAATGACTACCAAACGTAACAAAGCACTTCTCCACCCAAGTTCTGACGCCGCGCTTCGCGGTCAGTCATAATGCCACTGGATGTAGAAATAATGGCAATGCCAATGCCACCTAGTACTCTTGGTAACTCTTTTCTGTTGGAGTAAACACGTAAACCAGGTTTGCTCACTCGTTTTAAGGCGGTGATCAGAGGCTGACGATTCTTACCCTTGTATTTCAGGGAAATCACCAGATTGTGTTTTACCCCTTCTTCTGCTTCTTCGATTTCAGCAATAAAGCCTTCCTCCCGTAGTACTTTGGCAATACTCCGGGTCATTTTTGTCGCTGGCACTTGTGTAGTTTGATGCCGTGCCAGGTTGGCATTGCGGATGCGCGTCAGCATATCTGCAATTGTGTCGTTAGCCGCCATCGTTCCCTCTATTGATGAACTTCTTGATCGCGAAAGGGCATTCCTAATTCTTTAAGTAAGGCGCGACCCTCTTCGTCGTTTTTTGCTGTGGTGATGATGGAAATATCCATCCCACGCACTTGATCGATGCTGTCGTACTCGACTTCTGGAAAAATTAGCTGTTCTCTCACGCCCAAAGTATAGTTACCGCGTCCGTCAAAGCTTTTAGGGCTAACGCCGCGAAAATCTCGAATTCTGGGTAGTGACAGGCTAACGAGTCGGTCGAAAAAGGCATACATCCGTTCGGCTCTGAGAGTAACCATGATCCCCACAGGCATCCCTTGACGAATCTTAAAGCCAGCGATCGCCTTTTTCGCCCGTGTCACCACTGGTTTTTGACCAGTTACCAAGGCAATTTCGTTGATCGATGCCTCTAGTGACTTGGCATTTTGAGCCGCTTCACCCAAACCTCGGTTAATCGTAACCTTTACCAACTTCGGTACTTGATGAACGTTGGTATATTGAAACTGATTGATCAGTTTGGGGACGATTGTCTCTTGATATAAGCTTTTGAGTCTTGTTGTCGCCATAGTTTTTTGTCCTGATATCCCTGGTCTTGGTCAGGGAACTTTTTTTGTCCTTTGTTATTTGTCCTTTGTTATTTGTCCTTTGTCCTTTGTCCTTTGTCCTTTGTCCTTTGTCTTTTTACTAATGACTAATGACCAATGACCAATGACTAATGACCAATGACTATTTATCCAGAATCTCGCCAGTTTTCTTGAGTTTTCTGACTTTTTTGCC
>JBBSCU010000170.1:0-12152 GCA_038249935.1 Chroococcales cyanobacterium | reverse complement strand
GTCTCTGCAAGAATCTTTTGGACAGACAGCTTCTGAATCACTCGCTTGTGGTACTCCAGTTGTTGCATTTAATGCTACTGGCTTAAAAGATATTGTTGACCATCAACAGAACGGCTATTTGGCTAAACCTTATGAAGTCGATGATTTTGCCAAAGGAATTACCTGGGTACTTGAAAATGAACAGAGGCTGCAAAAGCTCTCATTCTATGCTCGTGAGAAAGCCGAACAAAAATTTACTCTGGAGCTTCAAGCACGTCGTTATTCAGCTTTATTTCAGGAAATATTGATACTAGCAAATAAATCTTCATTCAGTAATTAATTTAGAAAATAAATCCTTCATATATGTCAATACCTATAGCGTTTATAATTTGTACAGAACCTGGTCGTTTAGAAGATCAATCTTTGATGCTTGCAGAAAGTATTCGTAAGTTCTGCGGCAAGTTAAAAGATACACCCATATATAGTTTTCATCCCAGAGTAGGTGAGCCGATATTAAAGCAAACTCAGCAAGCCTTTGAAGCGTTGCAGGTGACTCATAAACAAATTCCCATCAATCAAGAATTTCATGAATATTATTTAGCCAATAAACCCCTAGTTTGTGCCTATGCAGAACAAAATATCGATGCAGAAATATTAGTTTTTTTAGACAGTGACAAATGCTTTTTTTCTGAGCCAAAAGAATTTTTATTGCCAGTAAATTGTAACGTTCGCATACGTCCTGAGTATGGTCAAGGAATTGGTTCTACAGGTTCGCAAGACCGCCAAGAATGGTACTGGCAAAAACTTTATGAAGTGCTGGGGGTAAAGCGTGAATTATTTGTTAACACCCCAATTGGTAATAAAAGAATCAGAGCCTACTGGAATTCTGGTTTAGTAGCAGTGAGAAGAAGTGCGGGTATATTTACAGCTTGGAAAGATAATTTTGAAAAGGTAATGCGCCTTGATATCACTCCTCCCCAGGGTCTTTATTTTGTTGAGCAGTCTGTTTTATCTGTAACTTTATGTGCCTTGGAAGAAAACGTCGAACATCTTCCTCCTAATTACAGTTATCCACTACCTCTACATAATCGGTTATCAACAGAACTACAAATTAAACATTGGGATGATATTATCTCCATGCATTACTTCAACTTATTCTTCTATAACGATTGGAATGCACAAATCAAAAGATTGAAAAAAATTAATATTAATTCAGATAAATATCAATGGCTGTGTCAAGAGGTTGTCAGACTTAATATGCCTCGCGTATCAGTTTTGCATCGATATATGCTGGTAGTCAGAAGAATGGAACAAAAACTAAAAAACTTTAATTTAGATATTAACTTGAGTGGCTGGATAGAAAGGATGGCTAAACTTTAAACGTAATCGAATTATGAAGGTATAACTGTAAAAATGCCGTTATAAGTCCATTATTTATATTGATGTTTCCAAAAAAATTATATGAGAGAAATGATTCAGATGAAACAAGCAAACTTAGCCGTAATAATGACCTGCCATAACAGGCGCAATACAACTCTTGCCTGTTTACGTGCTTTATATCAGCAAAAAAATCCTTGTGATGTTTATTTAACTAATGATGGTAGCTCTGATGGAACTGCGGATGCTATCAAAGCAGAATATCCAGAGGTACAAATTCTTCAAGGTAATGGCAATTTATTCTGGGTAGGAGGAATGCATCTGGCCTTTGGTGAGGCGATAAAAAATCAATATGATTATTATCTGTGGTTGAATGATGACACATTTCTAGAAACCAATGCTTTAAGTAAATTATTGCGGATTCATCAAAATTTGATTGAACAAGGTTATATAGACTCAATTGTAGTTGGTTCAACTAAAGACCCAATGACAGGAAAAGCAACCTATGGAGGAGCAGTAAAATCCAAAAAGTGGTATTCTAATAAATTTGAATTTGTAGAACCAAGTTCGGTTATACAAAAATGCGATGCTATGTATGGTAACTGCGTGCTAATTCCTAAAACTGTTGTCGCTAAAGTTGGCAATATTGATACAATGTTTGTTCACAGTTTAGGAGATTTAGATTATGCCCTCAGAGCAGGTAAATTGGGTTGTCAAATATGGGTAGCTCCTGAATATGTTGGTACTTGTACTAAAAATTCTATCCGCAATAGTTGGGTAGATACCAATTTAAATGTATTAGAACGGTTGAAAAAGGCGTTACAAATTAAAGCATTTCCGTTAAAACCCTGGACTATATTTTGTAGTAGACACTCTGGGCTATTTTGGATATTTTACTGGTTCTTACCTTATATTAGAGCAATGATTGGTTACAAGAATTTGGCAAGTTCTCCTACATTCGCTGAGGATATCAACCAAACTAACTCAGAAGTTTGATTTTTAAACTATAACTATCTCAATGAACTGCTGATAAATGCGGGTTAAAAAATCAGTTTTTAAATCTTGAATAACCAACAATCTTTTTATGGGTAAACGTTTACTAATTGTATCAACCCTCGATTCCAGTCAACCATTTGGTGCTTTTACTAGACCTTTTTATCTCGGACAATATCTTACTGAGCATTTTGATGTTTTTCAGCTAGGATTAGATTGTTCATCTGTTAATTATGCACCTTCTATTTCAATTGGTTCAAGAAGCTTAAAGTCATATATTCAAACTATAGAAAAGTGCATCGACGAGTTTTGCCCAGATATTGTGTATGCTCAAGAAACATTACCTGGATTGGCTGCTTTAATTTCACTGAAGCTAAGAAAACATAGTGATTCCTCGCTTGTATTAGATTTTCATACATTTTCAGCGTATGAATACTGGATGCGCTTGTTTTCAGTTGCTAATCCTTTCAAAGAGTTGGCACAATGTATTAAGACATATATTGCTCAGGGAATTTTGGTATTTTCCGGCAGTCCAATTATTGCAGCAGGTGAGTCAATTCCTAAATTAATTTCCCAGTGGTATGGTAAAACTCCAGAGCAGATTTATGCCATTGGTAATGGAGTGACTGAAGACTTACTAAATACTGAATCTTTTGCGAATCAAGATCCCTATCAAGCATTCAGACCAGCTAAAATAGTCGTTGTTATTGCTCCCAAAACATTTCAATTTCCAACTAATGATATGTCTGTTGCAATGACTATTGAGGTTGCTAAATATCTTGAAAGTCATCAGCAGAAAGTGCATTTTGTTATCATTGGTAGGGATGGTAGTGATATTTCAGAACCAATACCTTCTAATATTTCTTTTTTAGGATTTTTACCTAAAAGAGAGGATTTTGTAGTACATCTTAAATATGCAGATATCGCTTTGCTGCCATTTTCAAAACAAGCAGTAGCAGGTGGCGCTCGCAATAAAGCATTAGATTATTTTGCAAGTAGAAAGTTAGTTATATCTACACCAGAAGGCTTGCGAGGTTTAGAAGAATTTCGCCATTTAGAACATCTTTTAGTAACAGGATACTCTAGTGAAGAAGTTGCTAATACAGTCTTAGACGCGGCTTCAAATCTTGAGAAGTATCAATCACTTGTAGATACAGCATATACCTTAATTACAGAAAAATATTCCTGGAATGCTAGAGCACAGAATATCGCAGAAATCCTCATGAAAGTAAGTCATTTTTAGTTAAGATTTGTTCATATTTTAAAAAATATTTAACTAAAAAAATAAGTTTTTCAAAATGTTTTAATGTTAGATTATTATACTCCAAAGGCAGAACAAATTTATGAAAAAGCAATCTTCTTATAAACTTCTTGGCGTTCAAGTAGATGCACTCTCTATCTCTGAGTTGAATGCCTTGATTGAAAAATCTATTCAGAAGAATAAGAAATGGATTATTGCTAATCACAACTTGCATAGTCTTTATCTCTTCCATAAAAATCCAAAAATGCAAGCTTTTTATGCCAAGGCAGAATATACCCATATTGATAGTATGCCTTTAGTGTTTGTTGGAAAGCTGTTGGGTTTTCCAATGAAGCGAGAACAAAGAGTAACCTATGCTGACTGGATATGGCCTCTGATGGAGGAAGCAGTTGATAAAGGCTGGCGCGTATTCTATCTAGGTTCAAAAGCAGGAGTCGCTGAACAAGGAGTAAGTATTTTGCGCCAGAGATTTCCTGGTTTACAGATTGCTTGCGCTCATGGCTATATTGATACGGATAAAAATAGTCAAGAAAACCTCTCTACTCTGGCTGCAATTAATGCTTACAAACCCCATGTATTAATGGTGGGGATGGGTATGCCACGCCAAGAGCATTGGATTTCCGAAAATCTTGAACATATTCAGACTAACACTATTTTGACTTGTGGAGCCTGTATCGACTATGTAGCAGGAGTAATACCTACTCCTCCTCGCTGGATGGGAAAGATGGGCTTGGAATGGTTGTATCGGTTGTTGAGTGAACCGAGAAGACTTTGGAGCCGTTACTTACTTGAGCCTTGGTTTCTAAGTACTTTATTATTACGAGAAATTTGGAATTTTCGGAATCGTTCAGGCGGTGGAAATAAAAAAGTCAAATCCTTTAGTGTAAGACTCAAACCAAAAAAAGCAGTTTTGATTATGCAGCAATCACTAACTCTTTCTGAGCAGAAGAAGTATTGATTTTTGGAAGTAAAGATGGAGCTCTTTGTTCTCACAAGCGGCAACAATTGCGTGTGTGATAAACTCCAAAATATTACGTTGCTGTGAATTAAAAGTTTTCAGTGTTGTAAGTACAGTCAGCATTCGCGCAATAACAATACTGCCAACTTGGGTTTAAGAGCCAAAACTGTTTCGTATCTATCTATATAACTGCCGGACGAATCGCTCTCTAGGCAACCAATGCAGTAATCGGCAGTTTGGTGTAAAGTCGTTTTGATTTACAGGTGAATATTACTAAGAACCTCCCAGATACTTCGCTCAGAATGATACTTAAAAGTTCACTTTATGCCTGTGTGAAGTATGTTTTACTGGTACTTAAGAAACTGCTTGCTTAAAAGCTTCGGCAATAGCATCACGAGCAAGTTTAGGTTGCATATTCTCGTCAAAGGGAAGCGGACGCAGAAATTTATGGAGTTGGGGATTCTCTCTAAAGGTTTTTCCTGGCATCCAGTCGGGATGACGTATCCAAGTATGACGATCGCTAATTCCCCATGTAATCACAGTATCAACGTTAGCCGCAAAGCACAAGTCAAGATATCGCTTGTAACTGTCGGCTACCATCTGGTCTAACTTTTTGATACTATCGGGTAGTGGGGTATCAATAATAATATCTAATTCCGTGATTACTGGTTTAACTTCAAGATCATTAAGCCGTTTTAAGACAGAATTAAATCCTTTCGCGTCAAAAGCATAGGCTGTAGAAAACCACAGATGCGATTGGATACCAGCCCCATCAATTTTAACTCCCTTATTCTTCAGATATTCGACCATTTTTAAGAAACGGTCTGATTTCCATGTAGCGCCTTCGATACCAAAATCGTTGAGGTAAAATTTCTTGCTGCTATCAACTGAAGCGGCAATTAAAAACAAGTCTCGAATCAATTCTGGTTTTACGCCTTTACGTAAGCCGTAGGTAGCATTGTCAGTTTCGTTTTCATTATCAGCAATAATTTCATTGGCAATATCCCAAGACTTTAAAACTGGGCTATTGCGATAATGCCCCATGACACCTTTAACATGGCGTTCGAGCATTTTCAGCGTGGGGGGGTAGGGAACCCAGTCTGGTTTTGCCATGTGCCAGAAAAGGGTATGCCCGTGCAATTCCATTTTATGCTTTTGGCAGAAGTCTGCGATCGCATCTGCTGATTCAAAGGTAAATTTTCCTGGCTGTGGTTCAGTGGCATTCCATTTTAATTCACCATTCGGTGTCGCAATCGAACATTCACGAGCAATTAGGTTAGCGTAATCTTTCTCTTTTAGCAAAATGTCACTAGAAATTGCTGTGCCATAACGCTTTCCTTTAGCGGCAGCTAATTGCCGAAGGGGAGAATTCTCAATTGTAGAATTTGCTATGGCAGCATCTATGCTGTGATTTTCCTTCTGCTTATCCTTTTGTAAAAACCCCATAGTCAATAATGCCGAAAGGGTTGTGTATCCTGCTCTTTTTAAAAATTTTCTTCGATAGGTCATAAATTGTACTTAATAAAAATACAATGATTATTATATTACAAAATAAAGCTTTTATACTCTTTGACAGAAGTCAATCACAAAATCAAAAACTGCGGTGTTAGCGATCGCTGACACCGCAGTATTAAATTTTCGTTGGCGATGAATTTATGCTTTAGCTTTAGCTTGTTTGCGCTTGTTGAGTGTATTTAGACCGAAAGCACCAAATGCTAAAATCCCTAACATAGTAGTGGGTTCGGGAACACTTTTTGGTGGTTCACTAGAGAATGTACCACCTTGAATAAACACAGCGGAATCAAGAATACGATCTCCCGCATCTGCAATTGCCAGTTTAATGGTGTGATTTCCAGCACTCAGCCCTTTGGCGCTAGCAGTAAATACTTTGGTGAAACCGTCATATTGAATATTGAAGAATGGGCTGCCGTTTGATGGATCATTATTGTTAAAGAACTGAGGATTCTGGGCGTTAGTGCCTAATGGATTGCCACCGTTGACGTTATTAATTGAAACTGGCGTAGTGGTTCCAGGAAGCAGAGCAATATTAACCCCATCTAAGAAAAAGCCAAACACGTCATTAAATGAGGTATTAGCGAATTCGTTGTATTCTTCTGAAGCAAAGACATAGTTGAAAAAGAGATCACCCGTAGCTGAGATAAAATCAAATTGGAGAGTACTTGCATCGAAAGTATTAAATCCTGGAATCAAGCTATTTAAGTCAGCATCCCCAGATAAGCCATTATTACCTGTTGCGTTATCTTGAGTATTTGGCCCAGGAGCAAGGGTAGCATTACCCGAAGTGAGAATGATGCCTGTGTCTATACCAATTCCTGAGGACAATCCATCCGTAAAATTTCCAGACGCAACAGATGCACCGTTATATGTAACATTTGAGATAGTGATTCCAGATCCCAAAATACTGTTAACTAAAACGTTGGCATCGCTAGTGGTAATGATGTTAACAGCATGAGCGGGAGCAGTTAATAGTCCTAAACCTAATAACGTAAATGCGCCTTGCTTCAGAATTTGAGTTAATGAGTTCATGAGACTTTTATCCTAAAAAAAGTGAATGTTAAGAATAGAAATATCCTCAATTACCTATGCGAAACTTTTAGCGAAATTGCACATAACGCCTCAAGTGCGATACGTTAAATTCAGCATTTCGTGGCGATCGCAGATATAAGCACTAGTGAAAATGACTAAAGTTTTGAATTTAGCTTTTGTCTTCTAGTTATTTCAGGAGGTTATTAAAAGTGTTTTCCTCCCTTGCTTCTTCGCTTAGATGACTGGCAAATTTATTTAGTGTCTAGAGTTTTTGCGTGTATTCACATAAAAAATACATTCCAAATTAGATTAAATAGTAGCCAAAACCTAGATTTAAGGCGACTTGTATACGCGGTGTCAAGTGAATAATTGACTAAAACTTTGTAAAATTAAGTTGTTGCTTTAAAATAGGTTTATCTACGTGATTATGTGTAAGTATTACTATGTAAGCAGAATCTACATTTAAGAACATTGTAGTAACACACTGTTATGATATCTACCGATAAAAACCATAGTGGTTAAAAACTTAGGGTAGCGATCGCTAGCTAGATTACTTTAGGAAAGAGCAACAGCTTATGAATTTCTCGTCAGCGCGGCAATATTTTTATCAGGAGATTCAGCAGTCTGACGACCGCATTGACCTAGCAAAGGCAGCTTTATATATTGCACAGGAAGAATATCCCAACTTAGATCCAGAGGAATATCTCAACGCCCTCGATACAATGGCATGGGAACTTCAAGAACGCCTGCCTTCTTCACGATATCCTCTGCGGATGGTTCAAACTATTAATCAGTATCTCTACGATGATTTAAGGTTTTCTGGTAATCAACTTGACTATTATGATCCGCGCAACAGCTTATTAAATAATGTAATTGATAGACGATTGGGGATTCCCATTACCTTAGCATTGGTTTACCTGGAGGTTGCCCGACGGATTGATTTTCCGATGGTGGGTGTAGGGATGCCAGGACATTTTCTGATTCGCCCGGATGTCCCAGATATAGAGATTTTTGTCGATGCTTTTAGTGGTGGTGAAATAATATTTGCCCAAGATTGCGAGGAACGACTGTCTGAACTTTATCAGCAACCTGTGACGCTACAACCAGAATTTTTAGCCGTAGTCAGTCATCGGCAATTTTTGGCACGGATGCTCACAAATTTAAAGTTTATTTATATCAAACAACAAGAGTTAGAAAAAACGCTGGCAGCGATTGAACGAATTTTGTTGCTGTTTCCTGGTTTAAGTTCAGAATTGCGCGATCGCGGTTTAATTTATTATAAACTCGGTAACTATCCCCAAGCTGTAGATGACTTACAAAGTTATCTAGAAAAAGTTCCTGATGCCGAGGATGCATCTATGATTCGGCAGTTACTTGCTAAGTTGGGTAAGAATGTTTGAATCAAAAATGCCGTGTCAGCACCATATTGACACAGCAGTAGTTAGTTAAATTAAACGGCTTAAATAAAAATTTATGTTTATGCCTTAACTGCGGGTTGTTGTTTACGTTTGCGAACAGAGGTAATGCCAAAAGCACCTAAGCCTAAGATACCGATGAGAGAAGCGGGTTCAGGAATAGAAGCAGTCTTTTTGTTTAGGCGGATAGAATAAGGGCCAGAAGAATTACCCCTTATATCATAGGTAGGGCCAGATTCGCCAAAGTTTGGGTAAGATGATATTCCCAACAAGTACTCACCGGGATCTATAAACAATCTGAGTCTGGATTGCCGCGTGCGCCGAAAATCGTCGTTCTCAGCAATTAGCATCCCTGACGAATCAAACAGTTGTAGTATGGTATCGAAGGATGCACCGCCGACTGTCGTAGCTCTGAATCGCCCACCACCCCAAAAGAAAGAAAAGAGGTCGGCATCCCTACGAGGAGAGATAGTTCCTTTGATGACATTAATGCCACCAGGAAGATTTTGGGCGGTACTTAAAGTGCTACCAGCATCACCCATTTCAGTAAAAGTCGCAGCTTGTGCGGTTCCTACTGCTCCCAGTGCAATAACTGCTGCTCCCACTGTAACTAGTGATAAGTTCGTGAAAAAATTTACAATACTCATTATGTGATTTCCCTTAGAAACGAATCTTTTTCTCTGCCTTTAAGGCTTCAATACTAATCCGTGTTTCTAATGATTGGAAAGCTTTTTTTACCTACTCCACAGAAAATTTACTGGTCAATAAAGCTACCAATTTGGACAGAAGAACGTAAAAATACTTATTCTAAAAGGCTTTTAACCGCATCTACCAGTAGTTAAAATCTGTGTTTATACTTAAGGTAATGATGAAGCTATTATTTTCAACAACTCTTCCAGAATGAATTCTGAGAGTAATAGCAAAAGTCTTTTAAAGAAGACACCGACACTTTTTGGCACGAATACTAGGGAAAACTCAATCCCAAATAACTAATGATCGAATTATTTTTGTTGTTCTGCTACTTGTTTGAGGCGGCGCAACTGAGCTTGCATATCTTCTTTTGTCCAAGATGCAGCAAAGGTTTTGAAACCCCAACTTATTACAGGGTTAGGAATATCGAACTCAAAACGGTTCAGTAGAAGCGTTCCCTTTCCTGTTGGTTGACATTCCCAGCGATCGCGCCCTTGGAAAAATCCCTGAAATTCCCAGACTACTAAACCCGGTTCTCGTTGCACAACTACGCTATTCAGAGTGGGTTTCAGTAGCGGAATTTGAACGATAAAACGACTTTGACTGCCGACATCGGTACTCCAAACTTTGCCCACAGGTTCGCAACGGAGAACGGGGTTGAGCCAACGGTGCATTAGGGCGAGATCGGTAATACAGCGCTCCACTACCGTAGCTGTAGCATTAATTTGAATCGATTGTTCAAAAACTTGGGACATTGCACATATTTTATGCTGTTGCTGCACCTAGAGTAGCGCAAAATCAAGCAATCTGGACACATTACCAAAAAGGGGTAAAGGGGAAGGGGGAAGGGGGAAAGGAATTAAAGTTAAAAAAAATCCTCCCAATATTAAATGCATACATGAGTTTGCTGGTAATTTGCTGCTAAATTGATAGGCAAAACACTAGTAAACTTACTGGAGTGCAAAATTATTCAAATTCAGGCATCCCATAAGTATCTCCAGTGTTTGCGGTAAATACTTAAGCTTAATTCCCGAAAACCATGAACACAACTTGGCAAGGAATAACACAGGTGATAGGAGTTACTTTGTCCACGACGGGGCAGCAATTTTTGGCACAATCGCCCAGCCTACAACCGGCGCAAAGAGTAGTAAATGAAGGATTCGCTGATGTCCAAGGTATTGTTCAACAGTTGATTCTGTTTACGCCCCGTTTGCTGGGGGCAGTGGCAATTTTGTTAGTAGGTTGGATAATTGCAGCGATCGCAGCCGCACTAACGCGAGGAATCCTCAATCGCACAAACATAGATAATCGCATTGCCGCCGGAATAACGGGTCGTCAAGATGTTCCCCAAGTGGAGAAAATAATCTCCAGCTTAGTCTTTTGGAGCATTATCCTGTTGACGGCGGTAGCTGTCTTACAGACATTGGATCTGGAAGTCGTCTCTCGACCCCTGAATAATTTTCTCAATGAACTTATTGGCTTTTTGCCCAAGTTGGTTGGCGCGGGAATCATTTTGACAACCGCCTGGTTAGTAGCGACTATTGTGAGGATTATCACTGTGCGCTCATTACAGGCATTTAACCTGGATGAGCGTTTGAATCCAGAACCAGAAGACAGGACACCCAACCTTAATCAATTATCTCTGAGTGAGACCATTGGCAATGCTCTGTATTGGTTTATATTTTTACTGTTTCTCGCCCCAGTTTTGGATACTCTCGGACTAAGGCAAGCTCTACAACCAGTACAAGCTCTAATTACAGAAGTTCTGCTAATTCTGCCGAACATTTTAGCGGCGATATTAATTGCTGTAGTTGGCTGGTTCATCGCTAATGTGGTGCGGCGGATTGTGACGAACTTGCTTGCAACAACAGGCATCGACCGTTTAGGTACTCAATTGGGATTATCTTCCACTGCGGGGGTGCAACCTTTATCGAGTATTATCGGCACAATTGTCTATGTTTTGATTTTGATTCCTGTAGCGATCGCAGCGCTCAATGCCTTGCGAATTGATGCGATTTCTGTGCCAGCAATCTCCATGCTGCAACAGGTTCTCAACGCCCTCCCTGCCATCTTTACAGCCGGGGCAATTTTGATTGTTGCCTATTTCTTAGGGCGGTTTGTCGCGGATTTGGTTACAAGTATCCTCACAAATTTAGGCTTTAATAACATTTTCACCATATTGGGTTTGACAACACCCACCAGACAAATTGTAATTTCAAGAGAACCAACACCCCCGATCGCAAGCCGCACTCCCTCGGAAATTGCAGGTATTGTTGCCTTAGTGGGTATCATGCTGTTTGCAACGGTGGCGGCGGTAAATATCCTGAATATTGCAGCCCTGACAGCATTAGTGTCTGGTATTGTGATCGTATTCGGGCGGATTTTGGCGGGATTGGTAATATTTGCCATTGGCTTATTCCTAGCAAATATGGCTTTTAACATCATTACCAGTTCCGGCGAGCGCCAAGCCCAGATTTTGGGTCAGGTGGCGCGGATTGCCATCATTGCTTTAGTCTCGGCAATGGCACTGCAACAGATTGGAGTTGCCAGTGATATTGTGAATTTAGCCTTTGGACTCCTATTAGGTGCGATCGCAGTTGCTATTGCCCTAGCCTTTGGTCTTGGAGGGCGAGATATTGCACGAGAGCAAGTTCAAGAATGGTTAAACTCTTTCAAAGGTAGAAACTAAAAGTTGATGAAGGCGCAATTTCGTCTGTAAATCTCGAAAAGTGCAGCCCTAATACTAATTCACTTTAATAATGATACAAATACGCTGCTAGGGGCATGGCATCATTGGTGTCAACTTAACGTGAAAGCTTACTCTGACAAGAAGAGTGAAAATTTTTCCATGTACCGCCTAGCTTTTCGATCCCCCCTAACCCACGCCAGATGCTTCAAGTCGGCGGAGCCGCCCAACGCACTGGCTCCCCTT
>JBBSCU010000169.1:0-12231 GCA_038249935.1 Chroococcales cyanobacterium | reverse complement strand
TTATCAAATGTTGACTGATAACTGGTAACTGGTAACTGGTAACTGGTAACTGTTATTCGCGCTGCTACGGATTTTTGCTACGAAATTCGGGTTTTTCCTTAATAAAATTTAACTTTACTAAATCTTTAGAATTTCGACAGCCAAAATCACCACACAAAACTGGTGCGTTTCGTGCGGCTTCTCGTATAATACGAGAAGCAGCGCAGATTCAATCTCGTCTGACCAGTCAGTGGAAAGCCGTCAAACTTTAAAGACCACTGCTTTGGTTTTCGTGAGATAACCCCCCTCTGAGGTTATTCTGTTTTTAAGTCTGGGACAAAACGCCTACTCCTTAGTGGCATTTGTCCTTTAAATTTTTGGTGCGATTGTATATCTCCCTCCTTTTGTTGTTCGTTTTGATCTTACAGAACTTCTGGTCATCTGGTACATAGCGTTATTTTGATTTTTACTTTTAGACCTCCACTCTTGTTAACAATCCTTTTGGGGTAATCTGAGGGCTAGTAGCACCTCTATATAGGGTTTGATTACCCTGTAGCTTAAGCAGCCCCGGCGTGGCTGTTGCCTATGCCTTGGGCTTGCGCTCGAAAACTTGTATATTGGGTTCCTCCAGCACGAACCCGTTTTCTGTTTCCTGACCGAGTTTACCAGCGTAGACGCTTCGCAGCTTGTCGTTAGACATCGCTCCTACCCACTGTGGGTAATTGCTGGCAGCATCGGTCAGTTTCTTGTAAATCTTGGGTTTAACTGTGACTAAAATGATGCGTCCGTCACAGTCAATTTCAAATTGTTGCCAACTATTGTCAACTGTATTAGACTTTGACAATTTGTTGATTTTGATTTCTAGTTTTCCTAAAATCATAGATACCTCTGTTAAGATGCGTAGCTTGCCGCCGTAGGCATCGCTAATGTTGGTAAAGTATCAGATGTATAGACTAGCCCCATCGGATCTGTCGCAATATACTTTTTAATCATTGGTTGAAGAGTAAAACTGATTTCTTTTGTAGTTGGGTCTTTACTGCTTTCAATTAATGACTGTTTTTCCAGTTGTTCTAATGCTTTAATCATCTCTGAAGTAGATACAGGTGTTTTCTCCCTTTGACTTGTATCACTTAATAGTTGTTCAAAACTAACGGGTTTTAAATTTAAAGTTATTTTCTCTGCCAAATAAATCATGATCTGCCTCTGAGTTTCACTCAATATTTCGCCAAACATTTCGTCAAGCATTGTTTGAAACTCGCTGCTAACAAACGTGGTATACTTGCTAAAAAATTTTTCAGTACTACCAGCGAAGTAGTGGTGAATTTTATCAACTAATGTCTCTAATTCCAAAGGATTGCCACGATAGGTATGGATTAATTTTTGACACTTCTCCTTATCCGTTAGTCCATTAGCAGATAAAAGCTGCATGGCTGCTTCTGAATCTAAACCTTCAATTCTAAGATACTGAATTGGACGTTTAGCCTTCATTAAAGTACTAAACTCTTCAGGGAAAATTCGATTAGTTAGAAGCAGACAGCTTTGGTGTTGCTCCTCCAATAATCGACGAAAGAGTATTTTGTACTCTAGCCTCTGCTCTAATTTATTTCTATGGAACAATGCATCAGTCTCATCCAATACCAGCAAACAGTTACGTGATTGCAATTGCTTCAGCAACACCGAAATCATTGCTTGCGTATATTCAGGTAAAATTGAGGATGGCTCTAGAGGATCAATTAGCTCAATTAAATCAGCTACTAAGTCTTGGACTCGTGGTGCATGACTAACTGATTTCCAAATTAAACAATCAAATCTAGGTTGAGATTCTATACTAAGTTCTGCTAGTAGTTTTGCTGCTAATGCACTTTTTCCAACTCCTGACACTCCTACTAGTGATATACAGCGTTGCTGTACTATTAGTTCTTTTAAATAAGCCAGTTCCTGTGTACGTCCATAAAAAGTAGATACATTAGGTGGTTGACCCTTAATATTCTGCATAAAGCCACTGTCAAAAGGGGCTTGCTTTCGATTTGAAGCAGACTGCGAAGGATACTTTTTAGCTACTTGCTCCAAAAAATACCGAAGCTTCCTTTTTCCCACTCGTTGTCCATCTCCAATTATTTCGGAGAGCAAATCCCACAACTGAGGAGCTAAACGGCGTTGCAAGTAATTAACGCTGTAAGGTGAGTTTTCTGCTATCTCTACAAACTCACGACTATTCCAAGCTCCTTTCAGAACAATGATCTCAGCTTCAGATAGATGTCTACCAAGTTTGGCAAACACTAAATCATTGACTGCTACCAAAGATTCTTCAAAAGTAATTGTTTCTGAAAACCTTTGCTCTGGAGGTTCTTCTACTGTTGTTATGATCGATGAAAAAGAAGGAGCTGAAACTTTTAGTTCCCGGAAGTCACCAAAATCCATGATTATACTTGTCCTGTTGAGATAGTGAAGTCCCGTAAGGGAAGTTCCATAGATTCAAGTTAATTTAGAGAGTATCTTGGATTACATCCCATATTACTAGATTTCTTCATTTTTAATTGCCTAACTTGAAATAAGTATCAATACAAATTTCTAATAGTGTTACTTGTAGAGGAATGAAGGCAAAATGACGATTAATTTCTTTAAGTAACATTATTTTTACGTTTATTCGTAAAAATAGAGTAATTAATTGTACCTACAAAGTACTAAATATTACTTACTGAAATTATTTTTTTTACTTGCAACCAGTAATTGAATAACAAGGACTAGATTAGTGATAGATATGTAGAATGAGACTTTGCATAAGTTCATAACGTTATTAATTTACTTAGATATCTACGATTTAGTTATTTAATTGTCCACAATTTCATACAAAGCTATGGTTAAACAATTAATACTTGTATGCTACTGAGTAGCTAATAATTATATATAATTTTTTTTTATATGTCGTCCTATTGTATTAATCCCCTTTGTGACCAACGTCAAAATCCTGCTGACATAGAACATTGCCTCTTTTGTGGCACTTCGCTGTTAATCAACGACCGCATTCGTCTAGTCGAACCACTGAGGCCACTTACCGATGATCCGTTTAATTATTTTGAAGTTTTTGAAGTAGATGATGCTGGTACTCGTTGGAACCCTGTACGTAAGCAACGAGTCCTCAAAGTTCTGAAATGGAAATCCCCTAAATTAGTTAAATTAATTGAGCAGGAATCTCTTACTTTGCAACTAATTCAGCATCCAAATATTCCTGAAAGTACTTTAGATGATTTTTTTACTTTTGTTCCTAAAAACAGTCCTTTAACGCTGCATTGCTTAGTTATGGATAAATTTCAGGGACAAAACTTGGAGCAATGGATAGAATTGAATGGGAAAATTTCACAATCTCTAGCATTAGAATGGCTTAAGCAGTTAGTTGAAATTCTTGATGCAGTACACCGTTCTAATTTTTTTCATCGAGATATCAAACCTTCTAATATAATTCTCCAACCAAATGGTCAACTGGCATTAGTTGATTTTGGTACTGCACGGCGAGTGACTGACACTTACTTGGCAAAAGTTAGTGGAAGTGGTGGAACTAGTGCAGGTAGGGAAGGAATATATGAAATTACGTCCGTCATCACGCCTTGTTACACTCCAACAGAACAAATCAATGGTCGGGCAGTACCTCAATCGGATTTCTTCTCCTTGGGTTGTACTTTTGTAAATCTAGTTACTGCAACTCCTCTAAGTAATCTATCAACAGATCAAAAAACAGGAAACTTAATTTGGAGAGATAAAGCACCGCAGATTGATAAACCCTTTGCTGATTTTCTTGATGAATTAATGGCTTTCCTTCCAGGGCAGCGTCCGCAGACTACTGAAATAATTTTGCAACGGCTAAAAAAACTCCCTCAGCAAAGTAAACTTTATAGACTAAGAAAGTCTAAAACATTCGTAATTAGTGTAATAGTTGCATCTATTGCTTTCGGAGTTGTTGGGTTTTTCAAAATACTTCTGCCAGCGATAACTAACAATCTAGTAGCCCAAGGAAAAAAGGCAGAAGCAGCAAATGATTCTCTATTGGCACAAAATCTTTTTGACTCAGCTATAAATATTAATCCCCAAGTCAAATCTTCTGTTTCTGAATTTTACTTTGACAAAGGGCTTCGCAGTACAAATAGCCTAGAATTAGCTAAAAAATATTATGAATTAGCAATTAAATATAATAACAGAAATGTACAAATCTATAACAACTTAGGTATTGTGTGTAGACAATTACAGGAATACAAGTGTGTAACTGATAGTTACGAAAATGGTTTTAGATTGACCCCTAATAATTGGGAAGGACATTATGGGTTAGGAATTTTTTATGATGATCAAATGAAATACGATTTAGCAGAAGAACAATATCATCTGGCTATAAAAAGTAATAGCCAAGCTATAATAGCTATCAATAATTTATCCAGATTAAAGATTATTAATGGTGATTATAATACAGCAATTGCTTTAGCTACTGAAGGACTACAAAAAGCTAAAGAACCTGAACTGCAAGCAGTTTTGTATAAAAATTTAGGCTGGGCGAAATTTGAGCAAAAAAAATATATTGAGGCGAAAAAATATTTAGAAAAAGCGAAAGAGTTAGATATACAAAGAACATCTACTCACTGTTTGTTGGCACAAGTGCAAGAAGCGCTAGATGATGTTGATTATGCTTGGCTTTCTTGGGAAGCTTGTTTGCTAACTGAATCTAGAGAACCAGAGGTTTTCAGTTGGCGATCGCAAGTATTAGAAAGAATTAGGCTAAAATCTCCTTCTCGTAAATACTAAAATTAAACCGCTCAAAGATAATTATTTTTCCGCGCTCACGAATTATTAGCGCTGTATCTTAACATCTTTGCATAACACTTTGTCTTACCCTCAAACTACTATATGCTATTAAAATACAAATATATGTATGATAAGTTTTGATGCTGATTGCACACAGATCAACAAACAGAGTACGAGAAAAAATCTACATCTTCCGAGTTTTAATGACTGTATCAATGATACTTCTTTTGGGTTGCAGCAGTGCATGGGGTCGCCAAGTTAAATCAGTAGCGAGGCGTGAGTGTAAGGCTAATGGTCGAGTTGCTAGTCCAGGAGATCGTTTCTTAACAGCAGGTAGTCCACTGTGTCCAGGAGATCGTATTAACCCAGTTAATGGACACACAACAGTCATGGCTCTGTGCTATTTGAATGGAAAAATTCTAGATTTTAAGCAGAGTAAGATTTTCGATGCTCCCGACGAATGTGTATTGCCAAAGGAAAAAGTGGAGTTATGTACAGGATTGAACCCAAGTAGGTGCAAGAATACTAGGGGTTCAGGTGAGGAGCAGAATGTACCAACGCTAATTAGTCCCTATGGGAGTTCAATGTTAAGTACCAGACCTCCAATCTCTTGGTCTGCTGTTTCTAAAGCTACTAGCTACACAGTAGTTGTCAGTGGTTACGAGTTTTACTGGGAGACAACAGTCGATAAAACAATTACCACACTGTCCTACCCAGAAGAAGAAAAGGAATTACAGTTTGGGAACACCTACAAGTTTACTGTGCTTGCAAACGTGGGTGATACCCCTACGAGTTCCTCCGAGCCATTAGTAGTTAGTGTTTTGACCCAAGAAGAACAAAATGCTATTGCACAAAGGGTGAAGCAGATTAATAAATTAGGACTACATCCAGATGAAGCTGCTATTTCGGATTTAGACGCTATATATATGTCTAGAAATCTTTTGAATGAAACGATTGAAACATTAAAAGCATTAGTTTCAAAGAGAAGTCAAAATCCCGCTGTTTATCGCTTATTAGCAGAACGGTATTTAGAAGCATGGCTACCTAATGAAGCCCTGCGTGAATATGCCAAAGCAGCTCAATTGGCGAAAAGCACTGGTAATTCCAATGAATTAAATCGTGTGCAAGAAGGATTAAAGATCATAGAGTGTTACCACAAACATAAGTTACCTGAGAAAAAAACTACAAGTTGTCCAAACTTGTAACTAACTTAAAGCATAAAATGTCCGCCCTTACAGCCATCCTCCAACGAGTACGAAACCCGCCCAAAAATAAGGGTGAGTGTATCGAGGATTGGATGACAAACTCAATTGTGCAAGACGTAAAGCCTCTGCTTTAGTCAAGCCATTTTTCAGACCCTCGTAGAATTCTTCCATAAGTTGAGCAGTGGAACCTTCATCTACTAACCATAAGCTGGCGACTATACTCTGTGCGCCGGCTTGTGCTGCTACTCCAGCCATTCCCAGCGTTGACTTTTTATTTCCTTTTGCTGTTTGACAGGCACTTAGAACTAATAACTCGATGGCATTTTCATTGGACTGAGTTTTATCTTTTATGAACCTGTCAAACTCTAAGATGTTAATTACTTTATCATAAGCTAAAAATACCGTCCTTTCAGTCTGAGAACTGAATTGACCGTGAGTGCTAATGTGCATGATTGGAAAGCCTTTTTTACTCAGTTCTTCCTGAAACTGTAAACTGGTAAACTTTTCATCTAGCAATATTTTTGAAGAAGTAGTTTGTTTCTTCACATCTGCTACCTCTTCTGCTACTCCTGGTAGCGCTTTTAAACCTTTGGGAGCGTTCTGGTCATTGAAGCTAGGACTGCGCTTTGAGAGTCCAGCAATTAAAGCTGTTAACCGCTCTTGGGACAAAGATTTAGGTGGTCGGACTTTGGAACCCAAAGTTTGTGCAATACTGTATCGCTTTATTAAATAGTCTTTCTCATCATGAAGCAATCCCATTGGTAAGCTTTGGAAAGAAGCGTCTAAAGCAAACACCAGCGTTCCTGATGAGGGTAAATATGTCTTGATTGGCGCAATCAACACCTTATAAAGCCTTTGATAAGGTGAGGTAATTTCAGGATTATCAGTAGAGGATAATCTAGCAGACTGTAAAATATTTAACAGATTAATGACATGACTTCTAATTTGCTTTGAATCAACAGAATGATGGTGAAGGGATTGGTCAGGGGATTGGACAATTACTTCTATAGTTGTGTCTAAATCAATAATGTAAATTATTGCAGTAGTACTAGGTAAATTTTGAAGCTCGTTCAAAGGCACAAGGTCAAGTTTGCCACATTGAAGAAAGTTCTCTAACTGTGCTATTTGTAATCGTCCATTCGTCTGAAGTACTTGCTTTAGATTAGGGCTAGAATTTGCTAGTAGCAATCGCATATAATTACGGTACACAGGCTCCGCTTGTTCGTAGAAGAAGAACTGAGTATCAGGATTGCTAGATAAAAGGTTAGTACGAACTTGTGTTAAGCTACTAATAGCTGCCTCATAAATTTTAGAGGCTTTTTCAGATTTTCCTTGTTGACTATACAAATCACCCAATTGTTGCTGCCATTGATAGGCAATATCCCACGCCTGAACTGACTGAGCAAACCCTAAAGCTTGCTCAAAGTATGTTTGTGATTGTTCTGGTTGCAATTTGGCTAGAGTACCCCAACTGTATGATTCTAAGCGTTGATTCTTAAGGCTCTTAGCTGTTTGTAAAGCAGATTCTGCATACTCTACAGCTACAGACTGCAATTGCTTATTTGAAGTTTTATTTAGATTTTCAGCAAAATTTAGCTTTGCATAAGCAGATTGGCTAATAGATAATTCAGAAAATGCTGAAGAGTTTTTCAAAATTAGGTCTATTGAAGCTTGAATCTGTTGATAAATATTATTTTTGACTGTTTTCTTATTACCTGACCTAGATTCTGTGGTCAACCATTTATGAAAATCTAATAATAAGCTCAAGCGGTGTAGTTGAGATTTGAGCTTGAGAGATTGAGAAGCACCTGCTATGTTATTTACCTGTTCGTAATAATCAAGCGAGAAGAGTGCATTTTGCTGAATCAGAGCAACGGTTTCTTTTTTAAAAACTGGTTCTTCTACCCATTTATACTGATCTTGCGCTCGCTCGTACATCGACTGTTTAGTATTTCCCAACGAAAGTAAAATTGAACTAACTTCCTCCTTTGGTTTCATTTGTTGAGTGAGCGATAACGTTTCCTTTAAAACTATTTCCGACTCATTTAACTTACCGACTAAACGTAAAACATCGCCCAGATTTAGTAATCCCAGTAAATTTACTGACGTTGGATTTACTTGATGAATTGCTGTATAAAGTGCTTTTTCATCAAATTCTCTATATGGATTAAGCGTTGAAGAAAAAATCCGCTTATCCATTTTTAAAGCTGACAAAATGGTATCGCAAGCGTTAGAGTATAACCCCAAAGCTTGTTGGGCGAGATTTTGGTTGATTAAATTTCCAGTAACACCTTCATCTAAGCGGAGTTGACGATAAATCTTCGTAGCTTCTTCCCAAGTCGCAAAAGCCTCCCAATACTGCCCCTGATTTAACTGTTTATGTCCTTGAGCAGTCAAAAATTGCGCCTGATTGCGTTGTGCATTTTTATTTCCACCCTGAGCCATGAGTCGGGATGGCTTGCCAACAGCCATTAACAAACCTGTGAACCACAAAAATAAGTACCCGCGCCTAGTGATTTTCATATATCGCTCTGGTTTCGGGTAAAAATTTTGATACAGAATCTTGAGCAAAGTCTTGAGCAAAGCAAGAACCATCAGGCGACGACGAAACAACAGCAATCTCTTTATTCGGTTCTGCCAATAAGTTGACATCTCCTGATGGTTCTATTACCGCAGTTTGGGCTTCTACAATTAGTTTTACTTCCTGAATTGGCGGTTTTAGTTTCTCTAAGTTATCACTTGCTTGAACTGAAATCGAATCATCTTTCCATCCATTATTTTCAGATAATTGATCTTGAAGAGTACGTGGTGGGCTACCAGTTCCAATAATTACAAAACTACTTGCTGCTGTGCCTGAACGTCCTTGGCAAACTGATACAATTTGTGGAGTCTCTGAAATTCCTTCTAGCTGTACTTTATTGAAATTAAAATTAGTGAACCGAGCGTCAACTTGAATTGTGCCATCAATTCCTAACTGCGAACTGGCTTCCAATCGGCTGTTAGGTGAAATGAAGAATCCTATGGCATCTATATCGATATTTCCGCCTCGTCCTTTAAAAGCGTTGGCCGTAATACTGCTGTTTTTTGCAAGAACTAGAATATTTGCTTTGACATTGACGTTGCCACCGTCACCATCTGTGCCTTGTTGACCAGCAGTTGCAGAGATAGTGCCATTGTTTAATTGAAGAATGTTTGACTGAACTGCAATGTCCCCTCCTTCTCCGATCGCAGTGGTGGCACTGATTCCTCCGTTATTGGTAATATTGATTCCATTGGTGTTAACTTGAATACTCCCGGCGTTGCCAAGACCGTCATTGCGGACAGTAATCAGAGCGTTACCAGTAATATTCAAAAGAGGAGTATTAATAGCTATATTTCCTGAGTTACCAGAAGGAATGGGAGGAAGTCCGAATAAATTCCGTATGATTTGGGACTCGATATTAGCTGATGAAATTACTAAGCTAGGATTTTGAGAACTAGGCACACCTTTTATATCTATGGAATTTGAAGCATTTATAGTAACACTTCCACTATCACCACTTGCTAAGGTAGAAGAATCAATCCTGCCCCCGTCTCGAACTATTAATCTTGATGTATTGACTGTTAAATTACCTGCGTTACCAGCATTCAAAGTTGTAGCAGATAAAATACTTGGTTGAAAGGTAATTGGTGCATATCCCTCTACCATTACAGAGTCAGTTGCATTTATCGTTACGTCTCCTCCTCTACCAGTTCCTAATGTTGAAGATCCTATTGCACCACCACCTGTAGCGATAAGTCTTTGCGTTGATAGCACAATGTTGCCAGCATTTCCAGAACCAAATGTTCCAGCAGTAATAAGACTAAAAACACCAGGATTGAGAGGTGAAACTCCGACTAAATTTACAGAGTCAGTTGAATTTATAATTATATTGCCACTGTTAGCAGGACTAAATGTCAAGGAATTTATTTGCCCTCCATCCCGAAGAATTAATCTTGTAGTTAATATTTCTATATCTCCAGATTTGCCGAGTCCTATAGTTTCATTCCGTAAACTACCGGCAATTTTAGCAACTGGATCAGTGCCACTTATGTCTAAGGAGTCGGAAGCATTTACTTGTAACGTTCCTCCTGGCAATAATCCTTGATTTTGAATTAAAATTACGGAACCGTCAGTAAGTGTAATCTTTTGTCCTTGTACCTGGATAGAACCGCTACTAACGCCACTAGCATTAACTAGAGCACGTTTTGATAGTTGAATATCCTGAAAAGAAGCTGTATTTTCGTAGGATAAATTCCAGCCAGAGGATGTTTGTATTAGGTTGACTAAACTATTCTTTCCCACACTACCTAGTTCAACCCTTCCACTTTCGGCTGTTATAATGCCGCCATTTAAAATCACATTTCCCCCAAGTAATGCTATTGTCTTTGTTGGCTCAACTCGTAAACCTGTAGAGGCATTTTGTCCGACTGCTGGGGAGAATGGTGAACCAATTACGCTATGTCCTATCCCTTCGACACGGATTGCTTCAGAGTTATTCGCAAATTGCAGTCCAATCGGTGTGCTTATAGTCAGCATCGGTGTAGTTTGCGAGTCTCTGTCCGTGAATTGGAAGCCATCAGCAAACCTGATACTGTTTGCTGTACTGCTAATAAAAGAACCACCAATATTTAACTGGGCATTTTGACCAAAAACAATTCCATTAGGATTGATTAAAAATAAATTTGCTGAACCATTAGCACGAATTAATCCATCAATACTAGAAGTTGAATTGCTAGTGACTCTGCCTATAATATTTTCAATACCAATTGAATTATTAAAATAAGCTGTACTTCCGGTAGGGATAGAAAATTCTTTAAAACTATGAAATAAATTATCGCCTACTGTTGTTCCTTCTTCTATAATTCTAGTGTTATTTTCTAACCTTATACTTGTGTTGTTAGGCAATGTGCTATCTGGAATAATCTGAGATCGAGATGGAGCATTAGTCAGCAGATTATAGACCAAAACAATAGCAGAACATCTTAGCAAATTATAGTAATAGCATCCCATCTTAAAATAACCTTTTTGACTTAAAATAAATACAATTTGTTTTAAAAAAATAATTATGGCTCGTATTTCATGAAAATTACAAAACCCTTGAGCAATCTCTTTCTTACTTGAGATAGAAAAAATTTAGATTTAAGTGACGGCGGTAAATCCTCGTAATTAACATTTACAAAACATCTTTTTACATAAAAATTTATTAATTCCTTTTTTACGCATTTTAAATAAAGAGGTTGAGTAGCTTGAGTAGATAAATGCTCTGCTAAAAAAGTTCCTAGCCCCTGATTTTGGCAGTCTGGGACGACATATAAACTACCTAATTCTTGTGCAAAAGAAAAATTTCGTAGTTGTCCAAATGCCACTAAGCGACCATCATATTCAATTATCCAAAAATGTTGCAATTTGAGTTGGGTTGCATCAAGTCTGGCTTTAACCATGAAAAATAGAATCAACCAAATATCAAAAGGTTTGGCTTTTCTAAGAACATATTCATGTGGCAATGAAAAATTAATCTGTGTCATTTTCTCATTTGTTTAACTATTGATGCTTAAAAACTATAGCAATCCGATTTGAGTTCTGAAATTATTTGCGTAGGCTGGGAGTGGGGAGTAGGGAGTAGGGAAGAAATCTCTTTGAGTTGTACTGAGTTTGTTCAAAAATCAAATATGAGTCCTATATATATAGCAGTTATCGACCTAGTGAGGTACGCTTTAAAAGCTATTAACCTTGATAAACAAGATTTGAGTGTACCTCAGTTGCTTAGGAAACGCCATAAATTATACAAAAAGGTTTTTTGCATTGTATACTGTATTATCAGTTAAATCAATTGCTTATCTATTTTTGGAAGATACATAACTTCCAAGTTTCATCGCAGTTTCCAAGATGATGCCAGTAAAAATTGTTCCAGCTTTGAAGCTCTGTATTTATTATTACGGAACTAATCATCTTTACTGAATAAGCAACTCCAGTAATCATACCAGCCTAGTAGGATAATAATACAGAGCAAAGGGAAAATAATACTTTTTATTATCAAAATTTGAAACTCGCTAATCCCATACCAAAAGTTATCAAATATTCGCACATTGTCAGTTCATATAGCTGTTACTAAGCTGTTACTAAACGATCTTCAACAGTTTTAAAAACTTGAGCCAAGCCTGTTCCTGTACAATTACAAAGATTCTACCAACATTTCACTACATTATGAGTGATAAATCTCATCAAAAGTTTGCAGTG
>JBBSCU010000168.1:0-12325 GCA_038249935.1 Chroococcales cyanobacterium | reverse complement strand
TTTGAGGTGATCTTGCAACAGGGCGATGCACTCAGAATGTTTCCCCTGAATTTGAAGGACTGACAAAAGAGTCTCCCAGGCTTTTGACTCATCGGGCTGAAGTTGACAATATTGGCGAAAGTGGACTTCAGCAGCAGCAATGTCGCCCTGTTTCTGTAGCAGTTTCCCTAGATGAAAGTGGGCAGGGATTAAGTCACTTTTCAGAACTACAGCCTGTTTTAAAGCTTCCTCTGCTTGCTCGAAATTCTCCAAAGCAATACACGCGATCGCCAGATTTAATAGAGCTTCAGCCCAGTCTGGTTTTAGTTGGAGTGCTTGCTGATAGGCTACTGTGGCTGATTTGTATTCCTCTTGGGCTGCGAGGGCATTTCCCAAATTGTAGTATGCTTCAGCCGAGTTAGGTTGCAGTTGCAGTGCTTGGCGATGGTGAGCGATCGCTGCCTCTAATTGACCCAGCCCTTTGAGGACATTGCCCAAGTTGGTGTAAGCCTGAACAGAATCCGGCATCAAGTTAATGGCTTGTTGATAGCAGTCTGCCGCCTGGGTAAATTTTTCTTGTTCTTGGAGAACTTTTCCTAACTTGAAGTGGGCAACACCCAAATTCGGTTTTAGCTGCACTGCCTGTTGAAAGGCTGATTCTGCTGCCTCTAATTGTCCGATGTCGTGGAGGGCATTGCCCAGGTTAAACCAAGTTTCTGCACTCTCAGGTTTTAACACTAATCCTTGGCGATAGATAGCGATCGCTTCTTCAACCTGTCCCAAGCGTTTGAGCAGACTTCCCAAATTCGTCAGGGCATCTATATATTTAGGATCAATGGCTAAAACTTGTCGATAGGCAGTTAGTGCCTGGTCAAACTGCTGCTGCTGGTGGCAGTTGACTGCTTGGGCAAACAACTGGTCAATATTGGGGTATCGACTTCCAAACCCCTTGGCAGAAGTGATATTTTTATTGTGCGAATTCGGTTGGGGAATATTCTTCATGAATCTCGATTTTAATTACTTTGTGAGTGTGTTTCTGAAAGCGAAGAGAATAATATAGATGGGAACTGACCTAATTAAACTGGCGATAAAGTAAGCAGTGACGCAAAAATTTGCTCAATCGGGGGCTTTCATGCAGCAAGCGAGAAATTTGTTTGTTTCGTTCTTGTACGGACACAGCATTGTTACTTACCGCCTGGGGTTGACCTTTTTTTTGGTAGTGGGACTTTGTAGTTGTGGTAATTTGACATCTTCTGGCTTGAGCGGGAATAACTTGAAAATTGGCACCAATATCACTCCCATTGGAGAGATTAAACCAGAACAAGACAATCAGGCTATAGTTTATATCCAAGGTAAGGTAGAAAAGCAAGCTCCCTTGATGAAGCAGTGGGCTTATGAAATTAATGACTCAACTGGCAAAATTTGGGTTGTCACCAATCAAAAGAATCTGGGCGAGCGATCGCAAGTAGTGATTAAGGGTAAAGTTCGCTACCGAAGTATCCCCTTAGCTGGCAAAGAATTGGGGGAAGTTTACTTAGAAGAAGAGTAATAATTACAACAAAAAATAGCCAAATAAATCAAAATTTATGAGCAATCAACCACTGCACGTAGCGATCGCAATTCTCTACCAAGAAAACAAGTTTCTTATGCAACTGCGGGATAATATTCCTGGTATTCTCTACCCTGGGTACTGGGCGATGTTTGGCGGTCATCTCGAACCCGGCGAAACACCAGATGTAGCAGTGAAGCGAGAAATATTAGAAGAAATTGGTTACATACTACCACCCTTTGTTGAATTTGGCTGTTATCCCGATGAAAAAGTTGTCCGTCATGTCTTTCATGCGCCGCTTTTGGTGGAATTAAATCAACTGGTTCTGAATGAAGGCTGGGATATGGGATTCTTTACCCCAGAAGATATTCATCAAGGTAAATGTTATTCGCAAAATGCTGGCGAAGTGCGACCTTTAGGGTATATGCATCAGCGAATTATATTGGATTTTATGAAGACAAATCAACAGACCTAATCAAAGAGAATCACTGTTTGCTAAACGCCTATTTGTTGCCTACAGTACTTACGCAAAACTACACGCTGTAGGGGCAATTCATGAATTATCCCTAAGAAGAAAATCATTTTTTTCGACTATTGTTTGCATAAGTTCTGATAAAGTTAAAATTCTTGTGGAGTCACCATTAATGCAATCAGTAAACAAACTGCCGCGATGGTTAACTATAGGATTGGCATTTCCCATTGCCATTCTCAACGGCTGGTTATTGCTCCAAGTTGTCCAGTATTTTCAACCCTTAGTTAGCATTATTGCCGCCGCCATCCTACTAGCTTTTGTATTGAACTATCCGATTCAATTTCTCCAAGAACAAGGCGTAAAACGCAACTTAGCGATCGGGGGAGTGTTGCTTTTGACTGTGGTGATTTTGGTGGCTTCAGGCATCACCTTGGTTCCCCTGATTCTACAACAGTTGAATGAACTAGCTAATATTTTGCCCAGTTGGATTGATTCTGGGACTCAGCAGCTGCAAACTTTCCAGGATTGGGCGTTAAGTCAACAGCAACTTCCCATTAATTTAAGTGGTTTATTTACTCAAGTTCTCGAACGATTATCTAATCAACTCCAGTCCTTCACTGGTAGAATTCTCGGTTTTGCCGTCGATACCATTGGTATTGTGGTCAATGTGCTGCTGGCGGTGGTGCTGACTATCTATCTAATATTGAACGGCAAACGTCTTTGGGACGGAGTTTTTCAGTGGTTCCCTTCTAACATTGGCTCAAAAGTACGGCAATCACTGAGAGAGGATTTCCAAAATTACTTTATCGGTCAAGCAACATTGGGAGCTGTATTAGGAGTAGCAATTACACTGGCGTTTTTAGCGCTGCAAGTTCCCTTGGCTTTACTTTTTGGCATTGGTATTGGCTTGTTCTCTCTCTTTCCTTTTGGTACAGGGGTAGGTATTGCCATAGTCAGTCTTTTGGTGGCGTTGCAAAACTTTTGGTTAGGAGTTGAAGTACTAGGTATTGCTGTTGCGTTCGACCAAGTTAATTCTAATTTTATTGCACCTCGTATTCTCGGTAATTTGACTGGCTTAAATCCAGTTTGGGTAGTGATTTCTTTGTTGCTGGGGGCAAAGTTAGGAGGAGTGCTGGGTTTGTTAATTGCAATACCTATTGCCAGTTTTATTAAAGACATAACAGATAGCTGGCGGGCTGGGGAGTTTAATAAGATAGATGATATCGAGCCAGAATCTATTAAGTTCACGAGTGAGACAGCAGGAACTTATAGTTAAGATTCAGCAAATATATTTAGCGATTAGAAATCGCGGTTACGTAAACTAAGTCCGCCTACGCAGACTCCAGGAGTTTAAAACCTCCGTGGGTTTTGTCTGTATAGCTGCGATTTATAAGCGCCAGAGTTAGGGTATTTTTACTAGATCATAATTTCTGGTGGTGCGATCGCAGCATACACATCAGGCATCAGTAATTGATCCCCATTGGCTCTAAGCGTTTGTCTAAAACTTTTCGACTTCTGAAGAGATCCCCAGCACTCTGAATCCAGTTTTAGCGAGTTTGGTAGTTGGTAAAGTCATAGAATCGTTCAGAGTGCTGCTGTTGTAGGTGTGGAGATTTAAATGCGGAATATTTGGGCGTTTGCTTGGGGTGCTTTGGTCGGGATTCTCGGTGGACTAATCGGTTTAGGTGGTGCAGAGTTTCGCTTACCAATTTTAGTTAGCATTTTTAACTATCGAACTCTACAGGCAATTATTATCAATCTCATCGTCAGCCTCGTCACTGTTACCTTTTCATTCATTTTTCGGAGTGGCGTTATTGGTCTTGAGAATGTTTTTGCAAACCTGACAGTAATCATCAATATTCTGGCAGGTTCTCTCATTGGCTCTTATGTTGGAGTTAACTATGCAACCCAGATCAACGAACGAACATTAAATCGAGTTGTTGTCGTTTTTCTATTTTTCCTGAGCTTTGTATTGATCGGGCATAATCTCATTTTCAGTCTTCAGAGTTGGCAACTTCCAGACTTATTGAGAATCAGCATCGGTTTTGTAGCAGGAATTGTGATTGGGATATTCAGTAGTATGCTCGGTGTAGCAGGTGGTGAGTTGATTATCCCTACGATTATTATGGTGTTTGCAATTGACATCAAATTAGCAGGAAGTTTGAGTCTTGCAATCAGCATTCCAACGATTATTATGGGTCTATTCAAATATAGAAGTCAGCAACGACTCAAAGAAGTGAAATCAGATCAACGGTTCATTGTTTCAATGGCATCTGGTTCAATATTGGGAGCGTTTATTGGCAGCAATCTTTTAAGGTACATAACAAGTTCTTTGCTATATGTAATTTTGGGTATGATTCTATTGTTGTCGGCGTTAAAGTTAGCAAAGCACAAGCCAGCCGCATAGACAAACCTAAATAGTCCCACACCTTGAAGGCATGGGACTGTCAACTAAGTACCCTATAAATGTAGGATGGGCAATGCCTATCCTACATTGCTTGCTTAATGATGATGGTGATGGTGACGATCGCCAGCTAGTTGGGGATTAACTGCTAAAGTTTGCTCTGATAACAGCTGTTCAATATGAGCATCAGCCCATTGTGCCGCCATCGCTAAGAATTCCGAATGGTCGTTGACACAAGCCATCTGGACGTAGTTCGTACCAGGATGCTGTTTCTCCAAAGTATGGATGATATGGTGTACATCCAATAGAGTTTCGTGATTTTCTGTGGCAAAGCCAATTGGCATAAATATCACGACTTTTGCCCCCAATTGAATCAGATTAGTGGCGGCTTGCTGTGCATTTGGCTGTGTCCAATCAATTAAGGGCGTATCATGATTGAGCCAACCCACCGAGATTAAGGGATAACGGTTAATCAATTTATCCCGTACCAAATCGTACAGCGCTTGACTTTCGGTAATCCCAGAGGTAAATCCTTTAGCTTTATGGGGACAGCCGTGGTTCATTAGCACAATGCCGATTTGAGAAGGGAGATAACCTACTGCTAAATCAGCGCTAATTTTCTCCTCAACCAGATGAGCCATCAAATCGATGTAGGCTGGTTCGTTGAAGAAAGAAGGAATGTAACGCTGTGCTTTAACCCAGTGTTCTTCGCCATCACTCAACTCAACCAGAGCATCGTTAACTTGCTCGATCGCAATGCCACTGGTAAAGATAGAATCAACAACCAGCAGTGGGTAAATTAGCAGTTTATCGAAGCCTTGGTTTTTGACTTCCGCGAGAACTTGATTAGGCAGAAAGGGGGCGCAGAAGTTGAAAGCTTTGAAAACTTGGACATTATCACCCCATTTTTCTTGTAAACACTTCTCAATACCAGCACGCTGCTGTTCAAAGATGGCATTGTGTGGAGAGATAAAATCGTGGTGTGTGTGTCCCCACTCATGGCGGTCAAATAGCGCCAAAAGTTTTGCCAGAGGGGGATAAATCCAGGTTGGCACTGGTGCAAATTTTGCTGTCAGTAGATTTAAAGCCTGTTCGTTATAGTTGGCGAAATCTTCGTAGCTTTCGACTTCGCCGTAGCCCATGAGCAGTACGGCTACACGGTCTTTACCTGATAATCGCTCGTGGGTATGTTGTATTTTTTCCGGCGTGGCAACCACTATAAAATTCCTCAATATAAGCAGAGTGCACAGACATTTAGAGTTTGGGAATAACTTAAATATTTCCCCTACTAATAAAATATTATCCTATCTAGGGGGATAGGATAGGTGCAAAAATTAAAATAATACATCAAAAGACGTAGTGTGATTATTACTGTATACCAGGCAATTGGGACGGGTGAGGTATTTTCAGGGGTGCGGTAGTCAGAATAGTCCAAAGACTTAACCTAATGTTTAATTTTATACAACTTGCTCTTAAGTATTTACCATTAATTTATACTTAGTAGTTCCCTGCTCTTTGTTCCTAGCAGTAGTTGAACCACTGGTTTCCAGGATGATGTTTCTCACGCAGAGGAGCCAGCGCGGTCTTGGGGGTTTCCCCCATGAGTGACTGGCGTCGCGCAAAGGCGCAAAGAGGAGGAATATGAGGAGTTTTAGATTTTAATAAGTAAAATTTTATCCCTTGATTGAGCAACGCCGATAATTGCTGTATGTATTCACTCCAGAAAACATATCTGCTTTACTGCAACTCGATTCTAGAAATCTATACCCTCCACCTCTTGATTTCTCATGGCGAGGGCAGATGTTTAGAGTGTCTGCAATCACTTTAAATTAGTCAAAGAACTGCATCTTAAGTAATATGAAATTACCTCAGATTATCTCTACAACAGTCGTAGCGATCGCCTTTGGATACCTTGGCTCTCAATATTTCAGTAGAAATATTATGTATTTCATCGGCGGTGGAATGGCTGGAATTGGTTCAGTGGCATATGTTACTGCGTCCAAATCTAAAGAAAAACTAGAACCTGAATTTCAACAACAGTCAACATCTACACAACTGAAAAAATGAGTTATGAGCGCTCAATTTTATGCTGAAATACCTGTAGTAAGTTTAAGTTATTGATAGACGGATGAGTATAATTATTTGCCCTGGAATTCATGAGCCAGAGTTAACCGAAAGTTTTAGATTAGGATTGTTAGACTTAGTTTCTAATAGCTCGGTCAGTCAAAAACCAGCTAATATACTGGTTTATCCGGGTCAGGATTTATTGGTTTTATCAGCATTTCACATCTTGCAATTTTTGCGCGTTCGCTTGAGCAATCAGCTAAAATCACCAGTTGTATTCATTAGCTTCAGTGCTGGCGTAGTTGGAGCAATAGGGGCAGCGCATTTGTGGCAACTCTTGGGTGGTCGTGTGAGAGCGTTTATTGCTATAGATGGATGGGGAGTACCACTACAGGGCAATTTTCCTATTCATCGGATGAGCCATGATTATTTCACCCATTGGAGTTCTTGTTTGCTAAGTAGTAGGCAAGATAACTTTTATGCAGAGCCAACAGTTGATCATTTGTCAATTTGGCGATCGCCCCAAACTGTAGAAGGCTGGTGGGTAGATTCATCCATTGGGATTTTTCCCCCTAAAGGTCATCTGACAGCATCTGAGTTTTTGCTTATGCTGTTAAAGCGCTATGAAGTAAATTAATCCGGACAATGGCGTAAGTAAACAGGAGTTAGGGAGTGGGGAGTGGGGAGTTAGGAGTTAACGCCGTGTGCAACTTATTCTTAGAACCCCTCTCCAAACCTCTCCCCCACAGGGAGAGAGGCTTTGATTCTTGCTCCCCTTCCCTTGTAGGGAAGGGGTTGGGGGTTAGGTTTGAGAGAAAGTTGCACACGGCGTGAGTTAGGAGTTAGCATTTATTCTCCTCTCTGCCCAGTGCCCAATGCCTCTCTGCCCGATGCCCGATGCCCAATGCCCGTCTACCCAAAGAAAGTATCTAATGTTTCCAACTGAACCTGCTGCTATTAATAACGGGTTTGGCGCACTGCTAAAAAACCGTGGTTTTATGCTCCTGTGGATCGGGCAACTGTTGTCCCAGTTAGCAGATAAAGTCTTCTTCGTTTTGCTGATTGCTCTCTTGGAGAACTACCCACCACTTCCTGGGTTGGCACAAAACTCGATGTACTCAACTTTGATGCTGGCGTTTACAATACCAGCAATTTTGTTCGGCTCTGCTGGTGGTATCTTTGTTGACCGCTTGCCAAAAAAGCTGATTATGGTCGGCTCAGATGTCGTGCGGGGAATCTTAACGCTGTGTCTTCCCTTGTTACCACGACAGTTTGTGATTTTGTTAATCCTGACTTTTGCCATTTCTACAGTGACGCAGTTTTTTGCCCCAGCTGAACAAGCAGCCATTCCCTTGTTGGTAAAGCGAGAAAATTTGTTAGCAGCCAATGCGCTGTTTACCAGCACGATGATGGGAGCCTTAATTGTTGGCTTTGCGATCGGAGAGCCGATTTTGAGTTTGGCGAAAAGCTTGATGGGAGAAGAATACGGTCAAGAGGTGGTCGTTGGCGGATTATACATCTTATCGGCTGCGCTGATGCAGCCGATTAAGTTTAAAGAACCCAAACGACCGAGGGAACATCGGGCATCAAATCACCCTTGGGCTGAATTTACTGAAAGCCTCCGCTATCTCAAGCAAAACCCTTTAATCTTGAATGCCATGCTGCAACTAACAACTTTATATTGTGTGTTTGCAGCGTTAACAGTGCTGACAATTCGATTGGCAGAGGAGTTTGGTCTAAAAGAAAAACAGTTTGGCTTTTTCTTGGCAGCAGCAGGGGTGGGTATGCTAATTGGTGCAGCCATTTTGGGTCACTGGGGTGATAAATTTCATCACAAGCCGTTACCTTTAATTGGATTTTTGATAATAGCACTAGTTTTAGGGCTATTCACTTTTACTCATAACTTGTTGCTGGCGCTAGGACTCTGTGCATTTTTGGGTGTAGGTGCTGCCCTAATTGGTGTGCCCATGCAAACTTTAATTCAACAGCAAACACCACCTACCATGCACGGTAAAGTATTTGGCTTTCAAAATCATGCTGTTAACATTGCTCTGGCGTTACCTTTAGCGATTACTGGACCATTAACTGATGCTCTGGGTTTGCGAACTGTACTTGTAGGAATGAGTATTGTTGTCGTAATTGTCGGTGTTTGGGCTTGGAAAAATACCCGCAAAGTCTTGCAAGACGTAATTTAATTAATGTAGGCTAATAATCTAGCTTTATATTGAATATATAAAATTCTCAGAATTTGATTGAACTTTTCAATTAAAATGAAATCTTAACTACAGAATTCAGTATTAAGTTTAGCTATAGTCTGAGGTTTGATCGTGCATTCACAAAGTGTCTCCGCAGGAGAATTGCCTTCCCAAATCAGTCTCCCACAAATCGAGAATCACAAACAATCCCGTACTTCTAGGGAGCCAGTCATGTCCAAACGGGCATCTGGCGGTTTTGCTCTACTTGACAGCCTTCATCGCCACGGCGTTGATTATATTTTTGGTTATCCTGGTGGAGCAATTCTACCAATTTATGATGACCTGTACAAAGTAGAAGCAACTGGTGCTATTAAACATATTCTAGCGAGACACGAACAAGGCGCAGCCCATGCTGCTGATGGCTACGCCCGCGCTACAGGGAAGGTAGGAGTATGCTTTGGCACTTCTGGCCCAGGAGCAACTAACTTGGTGACAGGCATTGCTACAGCCTACATGGATTCGATCCCAATGATTGTGGTTACAGGACAGGTAGCACGTCCGTCGATAGGTACAGATGCGTTTCAGGAAACCGATATTTACGGGATTACGCTACCAATTGTTAAGCACTCTTATGTAGTGCGTGACCCTAAAGATATGGCGCGAATTGTTGCTGAAGCCTTTCACATCGCTAGCACTGGGCGTCCGGGTCCAGTTTTAATTGATGTTCCCAAGGATGTAGCTTTAGAAGAATTTGACTATGTACCTGTAAAACCAGGTTCAGTGAAGTTAAGTGGTTATCGTCCCACGGTGAAGGGGAATCCCCGGCAAATTAATGCAGCAATCCAGTTGATTATCGAAAGTCGCCGGCCGCTATTGTATGTCGGTGGCGGCGCGATCGCAGCTGGTGCCCATGCAGAAATCAAACAACTGGCTGAATTATTTGATATTCCTGTAACCACAACGTTAATGGGGATCGGTGCATTTGACGAACATCATCCCCTAGCTTTGGGAATGTTGGGAATGCACGGCACTGCTTACGCTAACTTTGCCGTTAGTGATTGTGACTTGCTGATTTGCGTCGGGGCTAGATTTGACGATCGCGTTACAGGCAAGTTAGACGAATTCGCCTCCCATGCCAAAGTAATTCACATCGATATCGATCCGGCAGAAGTCGGTAAAAACCGCGTTCCCGAAGTGCCCATCGTCGGCGATGTGCGGAACGTGTTAGTAGACTTGTTGCGTCGATGCAAAGAAACAGGAGTTAAGGCTACACCTAATCAAAATCAACAGTGGTTAAATTTAGTTAACCGTTGGCGCGAAGAGTATCCTCTAATAGTGCCGCACTATGCTGACAGCATTTCACCCCAAGAAGTGATCGTAGAAGTGAGTCGCCAAGCACCCCACGCTTTCTACACCACAGATGTCGGACAACATCAAATGTGGGCAGCACAATTCCTGAAAAATGGCCCAAGGCGCTGGATTTCTAGCGCTGGTTTAGGAACGATGGGTTTTGGCTTACCTGCGGCAATGGGCGCTAAAGTGGCGTTTCCTGATGAAGAAGTCATCTGTATTAGTGGTGATGCTAGTTTCCAAATGTGTTTACAGGAACTAGGAACACTTGCACAGTATGGAATTAATGTCAAGACATTAATTATTAATAACGGCTGGCTAGGGATGGTGCGCCAGTGGCAACAAGCCTTCTATGGTGAACGTTACTCATCCTCAAACATGGAACTAGGGATGCCAGACATAGAGTTGTTAGCAAAAGCCTATGGAATTAAAGGCATTGTAATCCGCGATCGCAGTGAATTGAAAGATGCGATCGCCGAAATGCTGGCACACAACGGACCGGTGATTGTGAATGCCTATGTTACCAGAGATGAAAACTGCTATCCAATGGTAGTTCCTGGCAAGAGCAACGCTCAAATGGTCGGCTTGCAGAAACAAGCGCCGAGAAGCTCAGTAGAAGCAGTGTATTGTAGCCACTGTAATGCAAAAAATGCCCCCACCCACAACTTCTGCGCTGAGTGTGGGACAAAGTTGTAACGCTTATTTATAATTCAGACCAGAGAGGCAGGGGAGCAGGGGGAGAAAGATGCTAGAATTACCCTGCTCCCTTTCGTCTTCGTTGACTTTAACCATAGCGCAATAGGCGATCGCTTAATCTTCTTGATTAGGTTGAGGTAAAGAAATATTTTTTAAGTAATTGACTAAATCACTTTGACTAGAGAAATCCAACAGCGCCTCAGCTAACTCTTCTAGTTGAGTTATAGATAGAGTGCAAATCTGCTGTCCTATCTCTGGTTCAATTGCACCAAACCGACGTGTCAAAAGACGCATAGTCATTTGTAGCGCCTCCTGTTTCTTTCCTTGTTCTTCTCCTTGTTGCAATCCCTTTTGGAGAATGTCTTGGTAAATCACAGATTCTTGCATAATTTCCTCTCTAAAAAGCTGTTGAATCAAATTTTTGTCAAACCGCAAACCAGCTAAAACTTGTACACAAGCTGAAAAAACTTAGTGTTCATCAATAAAAACTTAGTGTTCATCAATAAAAACTTAGTGTTCATGAACAAAAACTTAGTGTTCATGAACAAAAACTTAGTGTTCATCAATAAAAACTTAGTGTTCATGAATAAAAACTTAGTGTTCATGACTAAAATAATTTGATTAAAAGAGCAATACCTTCTCTGCCAGACGCTACCGGGTAGCTTTTCCATAGGTGTATGTTAGGCTACGCCAATTCAATAACAGAACTTAGTGCCATAACAACAGTACTTGTATTTAGAGCAATAAATGTAAAATCATAAAGCAGGGTGGATTAATTGTCATCCTAGAAAAATTGAAACCCTTATTCTTCCGTTCATCAATCAAGTTACCCTGTTAGCAACCTGACGAGGTTACGGGGATTCTAAATTTTCTCTCTGCACAATTAATCCACTCTGCTTTTTAAGGGGGACTAAGGGGGATCATTAAGGACTGTGCATCTTAACCGAAAAGTATTGGCACCGCTCTCTTTTTGAGCAAAAGATAATGTCAACTTGGCTCCAATGTAACAATCGCTTTTAGTTACATTTGAAGAGTGTTGGAACCAAAGTTAATGTCTCGAAAACGGCTTTCTCAGAGGTGGAACAGTTTATCCTAGCTAACCGCGCTAGTGGCAGGGTTGGCGATTTTTGATGCTATGGTTTTTCTAACTTTTCTCATTGCACCAAGGGCTATTAATGAGCCGACTGTGGGAATGGTTGCGCCTCCTGGAATGTCGAAGGGGACTGCTGTGGCATCACCATTTGCAGTTACGAGATCGAAACGCCGAGTTCCTGCCGGTCCGTATGTTGATCCAAAGTTAGTCGGGGCATAAACACTGGTACTTGGATCAAAAGCAGAAACTAGCCGGAAAGCAAAATTAGAATTGTTATTCACTCCGATAATACTTGATAAGTTCACAGTATTAGTTTGAAATACAGCATTACCACCATCAACAAATGGCGCACTAAAATCCACAAAAGTACTCCCATCAGTAGAATATTGAAACTGGCCGTATCTACTTGCAGTACCTGAGTTGCGCTGCTCCCAAGTCACAATGATATTTTGATATCCTACTGTGCTAGTGGCAAATTGCGCCCCAGCCGTTTTGCTACCAATGCCCTGGGCTGGGTAAGCGG
>JBBSCU010000167.1:0-12358 GCA_038249935.1 Chroococcales cyanobacterium | reverse complement strand
ATACTACATAATTTGATCATAGAATAGTGCAAACTAATATTGATTAAGTTCCTTTAAGGATTGAGGTCAAAAGCTTCACTATTCTTAAATAGACCAGCATTCTTATTTGATAGCTTGTCAGCGATGAAAATAAATTCTACTGTACTTCTTACTTTGATTTTGTTAATCCTGATGTTGGGAGCAGGTTCTGTGAGTGCGTTTTTGGGGTTTGAACTGGGGAGTTCAGCACTTAAAGGCGTTACCACACCAGATGGACGTCCCACAACCAAATTTGCCAGCAATAAGACAAATAACTCCCAACAGGGAGGGGTAGTGTTATTAAAAGAGGAAGAGATTCTGAAAGTTGTCAAGGCGCGAATTGAGGGTAAGACCAAGGCTGCTAAATCGGAAAAGCTAGAGGAAGATGACGAAGAAACCAATAGCAGCAAGCAGAAGCCAGAGGAAAAACCCCCAGAAGTAGTTGAAGAAAAACCCCTGCCAGGTTTTCCGGTTATTGCCCAGAGTCAGGGTGTAACTATGACTGTGCAATCTGTTCGCTACTCTGGTGGTGATTTGCTACTGAAAGTAAAAATGCAGAACAAGGGTAAGGATTCTGTGCGGTTCCTGTACAGTTTTTTAGATGTTACCGATGACAAAGGACGAACCCTGAGCGCTAGTACAGAGGGTTTACCAACAGAATTGCCTGTAAATGGACCAACATTTACAGGTACGGTGACTATTCCTACGGCTTTACTTGATGATGTTAAAAAGATATCACTCGCTTTAACTGATTATCCAGCTCAAGAATTGAAGTTGAAGGCATCGGATATTCCTGTAGAAAGGTAGATTGGGCATTGGGCATTGGGCAAAACAGTTCCGTTAGCGTTAGCGGGGCGTTTAGCCCGTTCCCAGTTTTGAGTGCTGAGTAAAGAAATGAGATCCCCACTCAGCACTCATTACTCAGCACTCCTGAAGGGCATTGGGCATTGGGCATGGGGCATAAGGAATTGGTGATTTGCTATTCCCTATTCCTCAATCCCTAAGACTATCTTTCTAAATGGAGGGCGTGAGTTTTACACGAGCTTTGACGTTGAGTGGTTTTCCTAGTTTAATTTGGACAGACGTGGCGCTGCGGTTGTTGTCAGTGCTATTGCTGATTGCCATAAATGCCTTTTTTGTGACGGCGGAATTTTCGATGGTGAGCGTGAGACGATCGCGTATTCACCAGTTAGTTAAGGCTGGGGATATTCCCGCGATCGCTGTGGAGATGCTACAACGTAGTATCGACCGACTGCTATCTACCACTCAGTTAGGCATTACCCTTTCTAGCTTGGCACTGGGATGGATTGGAGAAAGTACGATTGTTGTGCTGGTAAATGCTTGGTTAAAATCCTGGCCTTTACCCAGTGGAATGACTACCTTCATCGCCCATTCTCTATCAATTCCCATCGCCTTTTTCTTGATTGCCTATCTGCAAATTGTGATCGGAGAACTATGTCCCAAATCATTAGCTATGCTGTACTCAGAACAGCTAGCCCGGTTTTTGGGGCCTTCAGTAAAAGCGATCGTTCGTTTTTTCAACCCCTTCATCTGGATTCTCAACCAATCAACTCGTTGCTTATTGCGTATTTTTGGTATCCAATACACAGGACAAGGCTGGAGGCCGCCTGTGACTCCCGAAGAATTGCAACTAATTATCTCTACAGAATGGGGATCTACTGGTTTAGAGCGGGCGGAGCGAGAACTGCTCAATAATGTTTTTGAATTTGGGGATGTGATAGCTCAAGCTGTGATGATCCCCCGCACTAGTATTGTCGCGCTGCCAAAAGATGCTACCTTCCAGACATTACTCAAGGAAATGGCTTCTACTGGTTACTCTCGCTATCCTGTGATTGGTGAATCTTTGGACGATGTTCGCGGCATTGTTTATTTTAAAGATTTGGCGCAACCTTTGGCTGTCGGAAAGCTAAGTTTAGAGACACAGATTCAACCTTGGATGCGTCCCGCCCGGTTTGTTCCCGAACACACGCCCTTGAGTGAACTTTTGCCAATGATGCAGCAAGAGAAACCAGCTATGGTCATGGTAGTAAATGAATTTGGCGGTACTGTGGGACTAGTGACAATCAAAGATGTCATTGCCGAAATCATTGGCGACGCTGGCGAAGCTGAAAGCAGCGACGACTTACTGATTCAGATGTTAGATGAGCAGAAATTTTTGGTGCAGGCCCAGATCAACCTCGAAGACCTCAACGAGGTTTTGGATCTCGATTTGCCCTTGACCAGAGAATATCAGACACTGGGGGGCTTTTTGTTGTATCAGTTACAGAAAATTCCTGCTAAAGGGGAAATCTTCTGTTATCAAAATCTCGAATTCACTGTAATGTCAATTGTTGGGCCACGCCTGCATCAAATTCAACTGCGACGATTAGAAGAAGACGGGGGAGTTGAAAATTAAAATAATTCGTAATGTACAGACGTAATTAATCGCCTCTCAAGAAGCATACGCCAGTGGATCAACAAGTCCCAATTCGGCAAAAGCTGCTAGCCGTAAGCGACAAGAATCACACACACCGCACGCGACATTACCACCGGCATAGCAAGACCATGTTAGATCCCAAGGAACTCCTAATTTATTACCTAATTGGATGATTTCAGTTTTTTTCAAGTTGATTAGGGGTGCAACAATACTAATTGGTTGTCCCTCACGCCCTTGTTTGGTTCCGAGACGGAATACTTCTTGCATCGCCTGGATATAGTCGGGGCGACAATCAGGGTATCCTGAGTAATCTAGGGCATTAACGCCGATATAGACACATTCTGCTGCGATCGCTTCGGCGTAACCAAGAGCAAAGCTTAAGAAGATGGTATTACGAGCCGGAACATAGGTTACAGGAATATTCTGAGACATTTCATTCAAGGAACGCTCCTGGGGTAAATCGATAGCGTCATCCGTAAGTGCCGAACCGCCCCATTTTCGTAAGTCAAAATTAACCACTTGATGTTTTACAACTCCAGCTTTTTGAGCGACAAGGAGGGCTGATTGTAACTCTTGTCGGTGTCGCTGCTGGTAATCAAAGGAAATAGCATAACATTCATAGCCATCAGCCTGAGCTTTGTACAAAATTGTGGAAGAATCCAATCCTCCAGATAACAGAATTACAGCTTTCATTTCGGTTGCAAATTTTAGATTTCAATGATGCTTTGTCGAGGTTGCATAAAAATTGGAAAATTCAAAATAAAGGGTAAGTTCGCTGGGTGGTTTCTCTCAACCTCGCGTCCATTCTATGTCGTAAACTTAATAACACTAACGGATTTTCAATATGCGAGTTCAAATCACTGTAGTTGCGATCGCAATAATGCTAGTGGGTGGAGAAAATCTATAAGCCTTTGCAGACTTGCAATCTTCTACTCAGGATGGAACTAGTGGTATTGGGGCGATCAAATTTTCTCAGAAAGTTGTCAACCTCTTCCTCCGCGTTCCTCTGCGTTTCCCTCCGCGTTCCTTTGCGTTTAAATCCTCTCTTAAAATAGTTCCCCAATAACTCATTCCGATTAATTTTGATAAAAGTGCCATTCTGCTTCCACTTCTTTGGTAATTTCCTCTCGCAATTCCCAAGGTAAAAGCACCTCAACCTTTGGTCGCCAAGCCCGCAAACGCAAACCCACGTTCGGATCTCCATCCCGGTAGGTCACAGTATAATAAGCATCGTCTTGGGAGCGATTTTGTAAAACTTTCTGTAAACTTTCCCAGTGTTTTACAGAGATAACCTGCTCTCGAATTAATCGTAATACCCACTGATAAGTTATCGGCTTAAAAGTAGCATGACGAGACGTTCCCTTGAGGTAGCTGTCATGAAATGTGCGGTCGAATCGCAGTAGCATCAACTTGGATGGTAAGTAAAAATCAAAACCCCAAGCTTGAAGCATCTGGGAACGAATATAGTCTGGTGTAGGTAAAGTTGTTCGCCGTTGTCGCAGCATTTTGGGCAATTTTGCATCGTTCCAAGCCAGGGGAGTAATTTTTTGAATTTTATCTAAGCGATAGTTGTACCACTCGCCTTTATTTGTGGGAGTTTTGCCAAAACCGCAGAGGTATACGGCTCTCTGCACGTAATATACACAGACAGGATATACAATACACTCCACTGCACCGGACTTAGCGCTAGCGTAGGTAAGACAAATTGGCAGTATAGTCGTCTGTTCCCAAAGATTACGGAATTCCTCTAGCCATTTCTCAACTTGATTTTGGGTTTGGGAAATAATGTAGTCAACTTCTATATAGAATCGCTGTACATTTTGGATGGGTTGGGAGAGGTTTTGAGCGATCGCTTCTAAGTTAGGATTGAGAAAACCCAAGTCATAAACTCCCAGACGATTATTTACAGGTTCTAATTCTCTGACACTGGGTCGAGATGGAAAATTCTGAACTCGATAGTATTGTTTGTCTGCAAGTTTCAACCAACCAAGTTCAGTGAGAATTTGCAAATCGGCAAAGAGAGTACGGCGAGTAACTGCAAATAAACGCTGTTGCAGCAATTCATCTAAATCTGCATCGGGAATTGCATCATGTTGTTGAAGCGATCGCCTCCACTCTGATTCTACAAGTCCGGTTTTGGGATAAAATAGCCACTGGGCGGTGGTTTTGGCACAAGCACAATTGCCCTGGTGCAAATTAGGCGCTAATTCACCTTTAGGATGAGTTGCGGTAAAAAAAGCATCTCGCCAGTGCTTGTATGTAAAAGGGTTAGGCAAAGAAAGGCGGTCTTGTTCATCACCATAAAGAGTGTGCAACCACACCCACAACCGAATCGCCCGCAGCAGGTTTTGCTTTAATGAACCCCGCGCCAACCATTGCAGTAGTTCGATATAAGGCGGGTCTTCTATAAGCGGTACTGGATTGAAATTAAACACTTCCAAAGCCTGAGTTAATTAATCTGTGGGTTTTCATTTTAGATTAGTTAGCTCTGGAACTAGATGCTTCTTTCATCTACTGTGAAGATTTAAAATAGAAAATTCCTGCTTCAGTTTGCCAACATCCGTTCAAAGAAAGCGACTATTTCAGACCAAGCAGAGGTAGTGGCAGCAGAATCGTAGCGATAACCGTCGTCGCGCATGAAGGTATGTTCTGCTTCATATAAAACAACCAGGTGAGGTACGTTAGCATTCTCTAAAGCTTTAATTATGGTATGACGGTCATTTTCTGGTATGTGAGGGTCAAGAGTGCCGAACACCATTAACATCTCGCTTTTGACTTCACTTACCCGATGAATTGTATCGGCTATCCCTTCACCCAGTTTACCACTCGGAATACCAGTGGGATAACAGCAGACAGCAGCCTTAATTTCGCTCATGAAAGCTGCCCGGAAAGCTAGATGTCCACCAATACAAAAACCTAGAGTGCCTATTTGATTTGGAGAAACCGAACTTTCTCCTTGCAGAAATTCAATTACAGCACGGCAATCGGCATCATAATCAGCTATTGGGGTTCGACGAGCATCGTCATTACCCCGCATCCGCCCAAGGTCATCTGGTTCAATAACTAATCCCACTGGCTCAATTCGATGAAAAATTTCTGGTGCTGCTACGACATAGCCATATCCCGCTAAGTAGTTAGCTAGACGAATAATTGCACCACCTAACTGATAAATATCACTATAGAACACAATACCAGGGTATTTTCCTGCTGTTTTGGGAGCCGCTACATAAACACGCATTAAACTATTTTCTACTCTCAACTCGACATTGCGCTTAGTGATTTGCATTTTCTCTCTCCGTGTAATGCGTGCTTTAATTAACTTCTACATCCGAATTACGAATTATTTTGTCATCGTTGTGATCACCAGCAAATTAGGTAACAATGAGAATATGCAATAATATAAGGTAATATTATGTCTCGTTTCAATCAAATTATTCGGAACTTGTTCCTGCGTTTTGAAGGCTTATTTGGTGTTTTCTTCAAAAGCTTTTTTAATTTTATCGGAAATTTATTTGGTTTTTTTGGCAAGCTTTTCGGAGTTACTAAGTCTGATGATAGTGCTGCTTATTTCTTAGAATCTGATGATGCACAGGGTATAAAACAAGCTTCAGTTAAAAAGCCACTTGAAACAGTTCAGGATAACACTCCTAAAATTTCCACCACTGTCCGCCGTCCTCCTAATACCAAAATAGACGATTACTACCTCAACATGGCGCGTGATCTGAAAAAGAACTCACAAAAGCCATAAATTGCAGTTGATCTTAATAATGCGATCGCGTCACTAATTTATCACAGTCATAGCAAAGGATTCAAAAAGGTGAAATTATGAAAGTTGTTGATCATAAACAGTAACTCATATCATGACAGAACCCTCATAAACTAAGTATGAAATTGATTCAAACAACAGTGGTTCTTGCCATGACAGCTGATGGCAAGATTAGCCCCGTAGACCCGAGAGCGCCCCGTGGTTCCTATCCAGTTGACATAGCACACCTAGAGTATCAAGTCTCCTTTGCCGATTTAATCCTAGTGGGAGCGGGGACGATTCGGACAGAGGGGACAGCCTTTACAATTCGCAACCCCGAACTGTTAGCAGCACGTAAAGTTAGGGGTCAGTCTCCTCAGCCCATTATCTGCGTTGTCTCCGGTTCCCTTGACCTACCACCAGACTTGCCTTTTTTCAGCCAGGACATTGAACGATGGATATTTACGACCCGGACTGGTTTGGAGCGCAGTTCTGATGCAACAACCCTGCACAAGCTGGCTGAATTAATTGATCTGGGGGATACAAACTTGGACTGGGATCGAGCCTACACCTTGATTGCAGAGCGGGGTATTCACAACGTCGTTGCTTTGGGAGGCGGTTCTTTAACAGCTGCTCTAGCGAAAGCAGGGCGAATTGATGATTGGTGGTTGACCATTTGGCCTGTTATTTATGGAGGACAGCACGCTCCTACCCCAGTGGAGGGAGAAGGTTTTCTTCCCAGTGCTGCTCCTCATTTGCAACTCATTGAAACTCGTCAGGTTGGAAGTGAGGTGTTTTTACACTATCGCACACTCAAATAATACCGTTTCGACTTTTTAAACATCCTCTTAATTCTCTGGTAAGATTTTGTAACCAAATTGAGTGCCAAAGTTTAATTGATAAATCAGCAATCTGTCACCTGTCCTCTGTTGGACTTAATCTGTCCATGCTTACTTTTGTAGTCAAGGCGCTTTCTTTGAGAACTACGAGTCGGTTTGGTGGGTTTGCGTTTTATCGTCGGTATAACTGCGCTTTGAATAAGTTCTTGAAGTCGTCTCAAAGCTGACTCTCGATTGTTCTCTTGGCTTCGGTGTTCTTGCGCTTTGATCACCACAACTCCTTCTTGGGTAATGCGCCGATCATTCAGCTTTAAAAGTTGTTGTTTATAATAATCCGGTAATGACGAAGCCGCAATGTCAAAACGCAAATGAATAGCGGTGGAAACCTTATTCACATTTTGACCTCCTGCTCCTTGCGAGCGAATTGCAGTCATTTCAATATCGCTCTGGGGGATTATAACTTTGTGGGAAATTTGTAGCATTACTCACAATACAAAAGAGTAACTTGTGACATACTCCACACACTCCCCTTTCAGGGTGAGTGTGGGCTTCTCAGCGACTCTTCATTGAAGACATTGACTGAGCTTTTTTTTGAATCCACGTCATGCCCTGCCGCAGATTTGAACAAGTACAAAGCGAAAAGTGTGGTCTTGGGGGTTTCCCCCATGAACAACTTTTCAAGAAAAGTATGTTCTACCTTAGTACCGCTAGAATTTTACCCATTCACGGAGACGATACAAAAATATCTATTCTTGAATGGAACCCCATATTCTAGATTGTCTAGGTTCAGTGTACGACCAGCATTTTCGGCGAAAGTGTCCACGGGGATACTCCCTGTGGCGCATTTCGCGGCTTTGTTCGTACTTATTTATAATATCATCAATTCCGGTATTTTCCTTAAGAAATACAATGAATATGGGTCATGTCTCGACATAGCAATTAACTGTTTTGGCTATGCCAAAATACATTAATTACTATATCTCCCCACTCCCGCGCATTCATCACAACACTGAATTGATTACAATTTCAGTGTGAGACTTCTGCTGATCTAGTTAAATTTGGCATAAAAGTATTTTACTCGATTTGTTCGGAGAAATCTATAGCTTGGTTTTCATTGTTGTTCAAATTCACCTCAAAAGTCTGTCCTTCTATTGTTATTTTATCACCTGGTACTAGTCGCCGCCCTCGTCGGGTTTCAAGCATCCCGTTTACTTGGACATCGCCGCCTTGAATCATTAACTTGGCTTGGCCTCCAGTTGGCACTATACCCATCAACTTTAAATATTGATTTAACTTAATTGTGTTGTCTCTGATTTTCATAAGTTATAAAACTACATCTCCTTCATTGTATCGTGGCGTTATCAAGCTAAAGCGTAAATCTGTTGTGCCAGATAATCAGCCAAGTACTTGCTAGAGTCAACGCGATCGCCTATACAAAGGCGAGCCGACAGTTACGTTTAACAAATTGCTATATTCTTCTCTGTGCGATCGCTTATTTCGCCTCTACAATTTTGAATGAGTTGGTAAAAGTTGGCTATTTGAAACTTATCAAGTAATCTAGGTTGTTTGTGGACAAAGATACAATTCCCCTATTCGCTGTCAGTCAGGATGAAATCAACAATATCCTCTGGCGTGCCTGTGATACCTTTAGAGGCACTATTGATGCCAGTGAGTATAAAAACTATCTGCTGGTGATGTTGTTCGTGAAATACGTCAGTGACGTATGGACTGAACATTACGAAGCGTTAAAAAACCAATATGGGGACGACAAAGAGCGAATTTTGCGGCGGTTGGAACGGGAACGGTTTGTATTACCGGAAGGGTGTAAGTTTGATGACTTATATCGGCAACGGAACGAAACCAATTTAGGCGATATCATTAACAAAGTTTTAGAGAAGATTGAAGAATCAAATAAAGCTAAATTGGCGGGGGTATTTAGAAATATTGACTTCAACAGTGAATCTAACTTAGGGCAAACCCGCGATCGCAATGTGCGGCTGAAGATGTTGCTGGAAGATTTCGCCAATTCTAAACTCGATTTGCGTCCCTCGCGGATTGGCAACATGGATGTAATTGGCAACGCTTATGAGTACCTAATTGCTAAATTTGCGGCGGGTGCAGGGAAGAAAGCGGGAGAGTTTTACACCCCGGCGGAAGTTTCGGAATTGATAGCAGAGTTAATTGCTCCTAAACCGGGGGAACGAATTTGTGATCCCACTTGTGGCTCTGGTTCGCTATTAATTAAATGCGCCAATTACGTTAAGCGGCAAGGTAGTAATGATTATAGCTTGTATGGGCAGGAAAATACTGGCGGTACTTGGGCATTAGCCAAGATGAATATGTTTCTGCATGGGGTGGATAGTGCGCGGATTGAATGGGGTGATACAATTCGTAACCCAAAACTGCTTGAAAATGATAAGCTAATGCGCTTCGAGGTAGTGGTAGCAAATCCGCCTTTTAGTTTGGATAAATGGGGCGCTGATGATGTGGCTAGCGATCGCTTTAAACGGTTTCATAGAGGTATTCCGCCAAAAGGTAAGGGAGATTTTGCCTTTATCAGTCACATGATTGAGACGACGACGCTAATGAATGGACGGGTGGCTGTGGTTGTTCCTCACGGTGTTTTGTTTCGGGGTAGCAGCGAAGGTAAAATCCGTCAGCAACTCATTGAGGATAATTTGCTAGATGCGGTGATTGGCTTGCCGAGTAATTTGTTTTTTGGGACTGGTATTCCGGCGGCGATTCTGATTTTTAAGCGGAATAAAATAGATAGTAATGTGGTTTTTATTGATGCCAGTCGGGACTTTGGCGATGTCAAAACTCAGAACAATTTACGTGAGAAAGATATTAAGAAGATTGTTGATGCTTCTAATAAGCGAGAAACTTTAGATAAGTATGCCTATCTTGCTAGTTTTGATGAGATTAAAGAGAATGATTTTAATTTGAATATTCCCAGATATGTAGATACTTTTGAGGAAGAAGAGGAGATTGATATTGCCGCAGTTCAGCAGGAAATTGAGGGGCTAGAGGCTGATTTATCTGAGGTGCAAGTTAAAATGATTGAATATCTCAAAGAACTGAATATCTATAGTTAAAGGAGAAAACTATGACTACTGCAAATATTGCATTACCTACAAATATAACCATACTTCCGGGCATTCACTGGGATACATATCAGAACTTGGTGCGAGATTTGCAATCCCAACCGGGAATGTTAGCGAAATGAGAGGCAAGATTACTCAATATAAATTAATCATAGGAGAAGGCAAAATTGGCACATACAGTGATTTGTTAAAGTCTGGACGTAGAGGCGATAATTTAACCCCTCATCATGTTCCTTCCAATGCTTACATGAAAGCTAAAATCAGAGATTATACAACTAATCAAGGAATTGCTATTATGATGGAACATTTATCACCTGGAAAAGGAGGTCATCATCGCCAAACTTTATCTTATGGTAAAAGCCCAGACTTAACTCTTTCACCTCGACAAGCTTTAGCACAAGAAATCTGGAATGTACGCTCTATTTATCTTAGTCAGGGACTACATAACTCAGACATTAAAAAGAGTTTGCAAAAACTTATTAAACTTAATAAAGAAACTTGGTTAACTGTTTTTGAGAAAGGAGTTATTACGCTATGAATCACCTAGAAATATTAAGAAAAAATCGCTTAATGACAACTTCTGAGGAGGCTAGAGTTTTCGAGGAAACTTTAGAAGAAGTGGCTGAAAATCCTAATGAAAAATATTTAAAAGACTTGTATTTTATTTTAGATGATAATTGTGAACAACCTGAAGTTATGTTTGGGTTAGTTCATTTTCTAGAATCTTTCGATATGCAAAAGCAAATTGCAGCTTTTATTGGTGTTATCCCTCAATTAATGATAACTGCGCCAGAATGGACACAAATTATTCATTATCGAATCATCAATGACGAATCAGCTTGTAAAATTTATCAAAATAGTCTGAAATTAGCTAATGAAAACACACCTCATTTTTTCTATCAACTTTTAGAAGAAAGTGTTAAAAATCATATCAACTCACAGCAAGAATTAGTAGTTAAGTAGTATTTTATGATGTTTAGGACTGCTGTGCTGAAGTTGCTAAGAAGTCCCTCTCCCAAGTTGGGAGAGGGATTTAGGGTAAGGGCAAAAACTACGGTTCTCAACATAGATAAGGTTTAGCACAATCATCAACAGTAGTGGAGGAAAATAATGAGTATTTTAATTGAGCAGATTTTAAATGAAATTGATCAATTAAGTTTAGCCGAACAATTGCAGGTGTTAGAGCATTTGGTTAAGCAGATTAAGCAATCTGTTGATTCTGTTGCGGCAACTCAAAAGCCTAAGCATAAGCTGAGTGAGTTTCGTGGGATGGCTCCCAATTTGCTGGGAGGTGAAGATGCTCAGGAATAGGTATCTCAAACTCGGCGAGAGGGAGATGAGCATCGGGAGAGGTTGCTAAGAGGCGAGTGACTTACTCTAAGACAGGTAACGATGGCACAATATTGAAGAAATGACTACACTTCTACAATAAACAATACAGGTTCTTAGCAGATGAAAATTATCTCTTTTAGCGAGGCAAGCAATAGCCTAAAAACGGTTTTAGATCAGGTGACGGAAGATGCTGACTATACAATTATCACCAGAGGGGATGCTGATGATGCGGTGGTGATGTCGTTGGAGTTTTTTAATAGTTTAATGGAGACTGTGCATTTATTGAAGTCTCCCGCAAATGCAGCCCATTTAGAGCGTTCTATTGCTCAATTTAAGCAGGGGAAAGTGGTGGAGCGAGACTTGCTAAATGACTAGAATGTTGGCGTGGACTGATGAGGCTTGGGCTAATTATATTTACTGGCAAGGGCAAGATAAAAAGACTCTCAAAAGAATTAATAAACTGATTGAGGAGACGATGCGGATGCCTTTTGAGGGTATCGGTAAGCCGGAGCCTCTCAAGGAAAATTTAGCCGGATTTTGGTCGCGGCGAATTGATGATACAAATCGTTTGGTTTATGCTGTTGATGATGTTTATTTAACTATTATTTCTTGCCGATATCATTATTAGTTTTGCAACTAATCGCGTTATTACTATCAGGATTATGATTATTTTAAAAATGAGTGGGTATTTGCAGGAGCTTGGTTATGATTCCTAAAGGGTGGAATTTTATATCATTAGAAGCGCGATCGCTTTCGCCGTAAGTCGGGTTGAGCCGAAGAAACCCATCTTCTAATACTCCGATACGACTTTGAAGTACCTCAACACGACTTTGAAGTACCTCAACACGACTTTGAAGTACCTCAACACGACTTTGAAGTACCT
>JBBSCU010000166.1:0-12424 GCA_038249935.1 Chroococcales cyanobacterium | reverse complement strand
GGCGCGATAAACCCATTCTGAAGAAGTTGCGCCAGAAATAAATAAAGGAGGTAATAGTGCAACTGCTAGAGATGTAAAAACTACTATTGGTGTATAATATCGGGCAAATTTAGTAATAAATTTTTCTGTTTCTGCTTTTTTACTTTTGGCATTCTGCACTAAGTCTAAAATCTTAGCAATGGAAGATTCATCAAAAAGTTTTGTGACTTTAATGCTGAGAACACCCATTTTGTTGATCATCCCTGCCAAAACGGTTTCTCCTAGCCTCACCGTTCGCGGCACAGATTCTCCAGTTAATGCAGATGTATCAACTTGCGAATTCCCATCGATAATTTCACCATCTAAGGGAATCTTTTCTCCGGGTTTGACAATAATAATATCTCCAATATTTACTGTCTTTGGGGATACTTTTTTGATTACTCCCTCGGTTTGGATATTGGCATAATCTGGGCGGACTTCCAATAAAGCTTTAATAGAATTACGTGAACGACTAACAGCAATATCTTGGAACAATTCCCCAATTTTATAAAATAACATTACGCCGACAGCTTCGGGTAATTTATGAATTGCGATCGCCCCTAGTGTCGCTACTGTCATCAAAAATGTTTCATCAAATACTCTACCTCTGAATATATTGCGCCCAGCCGTTTTTAAAACACTCCATCCACTTAATAAATAGGCAGGAATGAAAAGCAGATATTCACCTATCGAGTAAAATGTATTGTGTAATTGATTTTCAAAAATTACACCAGGCGCATATAAACTTAAAATCATCACCAAAGGCAATACCTCATTTTTGAGATTGAATTCTGCACCGTGGTTGTGGTCATGGTTATGATTATCATCATGATTATGAGCATGGTTATGATTCTCATGATAGTCAGGTTCACAGTTGCAACAACCTGAAGATTCTGAATGTAGTTTCTGCTTCATTTTTTCTGTTGAGGCTAGTAAATTACTTGATATATGAGCCTGTTTTCAAATGTAATGAAAAAAAGAAGTTTTTACAAGTCGATAATTTAAGAACGAGAATCTATATCAATACAAAATTTAGGTTTATTGTTGAATTTTTCTACTAAGTTTTAGTGAATATTAAGATTTATAAATCAGATCATTTCAGTCTGCGTGTCAACTTCGGGTTATGCGTACTTTATGAGATAGCGATCGCAGCTTGTGATTTAGCGGAAGTTTTGGGAAGTGCGATCGCGCTGCAACTGCTTTTTGGCATTCCCCTAAGTTTGAGGGTATGTATAACAGCCCTAAATGTATTTGTATTGTTACTGCTACAAAACAAAGGCTTTCGCTATACAGAAGCTTTGGTAATCTTGTTACTAGCATCAGTTAAGCATTTCTGCTTTTTCTCTATGTCGAGCCAGTTTATTTATACTCACTTAATTTGTGAGCAAACTGGGTAAATATGGAACTTTCTTGGGTAATAAGTGTCAATCATAGCTATTCTCAGTAAAAATTCACTTGAAGTTTGAAAGTGAATCGAATACCCTAAGCTAGTAGACAGTTTTCTCAAGGAATCTTATGAACAAAAAAATTATCCTGAATTTGCTTTCTAGTTCCTCAATTTTTGTATCGCTGATGTCTACGTTGGCAATATTTAATCCTGCCCATGCTAGTATTACTCAGCGATTAATGTACACACAAGATGGTCGTGCCTGTATCACCAACCCACATGGTGGAAAAGATTTTGTCTGCATTCGAGATTCTGAGGCAAAGCAAGCGTATACCTCTACACGTTCCTCAACCGTTGTCACATCAGTATCAGATGAGAATATTGCGATGTTAGACTTTACTGAGGAGGAAAGCGATGCTGCAATTAACTTATTTAAATGTGACTGTCCATACTGTATAAATTCTTTGCGTCAATTGCGCGGTACTGGAAACTTAGTGTACTAAAATTGAAGATAGCTGATAGCGACTATAGCTTCTGTGAGATAGACGTGATTAATCACGTATAGAAGATATACGAAACCAAAAAAGCATTTTTAACTACGTGCCGCTACTATTATTTGGCTAAATGTAAATTCATTGTAGGGGCAATTCATGAATTGCCCCTACAAACCCCTCTAATTAATGTTGACGAAGAGGACGCACAGAGAGAAAAAGACGCAAAGAATTTATTAAATACTCTCTATGCGTCCCCGTGTCAGAGCGTCCTGTTCATTCAACTACCTCATTCACAGGGAATCTATCAATCAACTGCATTGCCCGACAGGCATTACGCTGGAAAGAGTCTGGCAAATGGGGAACGTGGGGTATTTGCGATAATAAATCCAACGTCCGCCGTAAAATTCTCACCACATCGCCTTCATCCAAGGTGGTGTTCTCGCAGAGTTCTGTCCACTCCATTCCCAGCGCCCATTGTTCCACGATCGCAATTAACTCAAATTCCAACCATATAGGCAGCGCTACATTATACCGCCGTTGTAGTTGGAACATTTGGCGGCGAATTCCCTGCAATTTTTTTAAGGCTTCTGCCACTTCATTACTAAGCTCAAAGTTAACCTTGCTATCTGGACGGGGCGTTTCCATCACCAAACCGGCGGCGGCGGCGGCTAAATGATGCGGATCTAAGTTGCCCAATTCACCACTAGCAAATACTAAACCCAGCCACAATTCATTTTCCCCTCGAATGGCGGCAGCAATTCGCCCTAATACTGTGGGGATTAAGTTATCCAAACCGCCAAAGTGTTGCAGAATTGCGATTAAATTGAGAAATTCTTCCCAATGACGTTGTGACTGTTGCTCTACTTGCCCTTGCAACTGTTCGAGTTCGGCTTCTAGTTCGACATAGCGGGCTCGGCGCTTGAAAAGGGTTGCAGCATTGCCTGATTCATGTAGGGGATGAGCTTCTAATTGCTCTTGGACGGCGGTAAGGCGACTGAGTTGTTCTGCTACTTCTGGTGCCAGATGCAAAGATTCTATCGGATCGGGAATACGTGCAGCGATCGCAAATGTTTCTTCATTACCACGGCGCGACTGTCCTGGTTTCAAGGGCATCTCTGGCGGTGGTAGCACATCAGGCGACACCTCAACTCGCGGCAGTTCGGCATACAAATCGACTACATCCCCTGTAGTTGCTACATACCAGCGATTATCATGTCCCAAGCATACCAAGTAAGGAGCTTGACCAGAACCAGCCGATTTTCCCACTAACACTGCGGTAACAGGGGAAGACACTGTGATATTTTTGCCCTTGAGACTCAACAAGGTTCCTGACACTGCAAAGTCCAACATCATCCCCAACTCTTCTTGCCGGTCTGACTGTGCTTGCTCTTGCAGGGTTTTCAATATCTGGCGTTCTACTTTCAGGCGTTGCCGCAATTTTTCATAAACAGCTAGTTCATTTTCATCAACTGCGGCGATTTGCTCATGTAATTGTGCTAATTGTGTTTGCAGTTCGGCAACCTCATCATATTCTGGTCTTAAATGTAAGGTGGCCATGTACTGCCCAAAGCTGCGCTCTATGAGTTCCCTGGTTTGCTCTAGGGTGTGGGTTTGCAGCAAGTTGAGTACCATGCCATAACTAGGCGTAAACTGACTTACAAGGGGGTCTGGCTTGGATGTTCCCAAATACGCGGCTTCTTTGGCTCCTTCAAAGGGAGTTTGGACTGTCACCACATGACCTTGTTTATCCATCCCCCGGCGGCCTGCCCGTCCCGCCATTTGCAGAAATTCGGAAGCGTTTAACAGGCGGTGTCCAGTGTCAGTACGTTTAGAAAGGGTAGAAATTACCGTTGTCCGGGCGGGCATATTAATTCCTGCCGCCAGTGTCTCAGTGGCGAATACGACTTTAATCAGCCCCTGCTGAAATAGTTCTTCTACCAGTGCTTTCCACGCAGGTAAAATCCCGGCGTGGTGGGCAGCAATTCCCCGATACAGGGGTGCAATTTGCCCAGAACGCCCGGCTTCAGGATTACGGGCTAAAAAATCATCAATCTGTTCCCGTAAAATTTGGGACTCTTCACTATTCACCAGCCATAAATCACCCACTTCTGCCACCGCTTTATCACATCCCCGACGGCTGAAGATAAAGTAAATTGCTGGTAGCATATCCCGTTGCTCTAACTGGCTCAAGGTATAAATGATACCAGGAGCCTCTGGTCTACCATTTCTCCCCCTTTCCCTTTCTCCCCCTCTCCCTTTCTCCTTCTTCTTTTGAAGGCGGGGGTTAATTTTGGTTTTGCTATCATTCAGCAGGGGAAATAACCCTTTGGGATTGCAAAAGTGAAATTCCAAAGGTACTGGACGAAAATCGGAGTAAATCAGGTCAGTTGGGCCGTGAACGCGATTTAGCCAGTCGGTGAGTTGATCACTGTTGGCAACGGTTGCTGAGAGGGCTGCTAATTGAACTTCACGAGGACAATAGATGATTGATTCTTCCCAAACTGTCCCACGTTGGCGATCGTTCATGTAGTGGCACTCATCAAGTATAACCGCTTCAACGTCTACCAATGAGATGCCGATTTGCCCAATGGGTGTGCCATAGAGCATATTTCGGAAAATTTCTGTGGTCATTACCAAAATCGGTGCATCTCTGTGGATGGAAGCATCTCCAGTTAACAGACCGACTTGATCAAAACCGAATTTTTCTCGAAAGTCACGTAATTTTTGATTCGATAGTGCCTTTAGGGGAGTAGTATAAAATACACGTTTTCCTCGTGCGAGGGCGCGGTAAATGGCGTATTCTCCGACTAATGTTTTGCCCGAACCTGTGGGCGCACATACGACTACGGAGCGTCCGGCGTTTAGGGACGCGATCGCTTCTTTTTGGAACTGATCTAGTTCAAAGGGAAATATTGATCCAAGATCAAGTTCTGGAGACGGCGCAGGATAATTCACTCAATCACATTTGCAACCAGATTGTTTACTATACTAACGAGTCTTTTGTCAACTTTGTTATTAGTCATTTGTCCTTTGTCATTAGTCATTAGTTTTTCACTAAGGACAAAGGACAAATGACAAAGGACTTTTAATTATTTTCCCATTTCTTGCGATCGCTCTGTGGCAGCTTTGACTGCTTCAATTAAAGCTGAACGAAATCCTGCCTGTTCTAGCTTGGCAATTCCGGCAATTGTTGTACCACCGGGACTGGTAACGCGATCTTTGAGTTCGGCTGGGTGCATTTTGGTTTCCTGCAACAGTTTCGCTGTTCCCAGTACGGTTTGCAAGGCTAGTTGATTGGCAATTGCTCTAGGTAAACCTGCCGCTACTCCGCCATCAGCAAGTGCTTCTACCAAGAGCGCCACGTAAGCTGGCCCGCTACCAGATAGCCCTGTGACTGCATCCATCAGCGCTTCTGATACTTCCACTACTTCCCCCACAGCCGAAAAAACTTGCTGTGCTATTTGGTGATGCTTGGGGCTAGTGTATGCACCTGAACAAATCGCGGTAATTCCCGCTCCCACTGTTGCGGGTGTATTGGGCATTGCTCTAATAACTGGCGATTGCCCAAATGCAGCTTCTAGCTGACTTAAAGTTACACCCGCTAAGATGGAAATGATCAATGGTGAGTGTTCTAGATTCAGAATATCAATATCTGCTAATTCTTGAGCGATCGCGCTAAACACCTGCGGTTTCACGGCCAAAAACACAACTTCTTTTGCTTGGGTGAAAACCTGACTGTTGTCTGTCGTCACAACAACATCGTATTGCTGTTTTAAAAAATCTAGTCGTGAAGATAACGGTTCGCTAACTATAACTTCTGATGATTGATAAATTCCACGGGTGATCAGGCGGGATAACAGCGATTCTCCCATTACCCCACCACCAATTAAGCCAAATTTTATAGTCATTAGTCATTCGTCATTCGTCATCAGTCATTCGTCATTCGTCATTCGTCATTCGTCATTCGTCATTCGTCACTGGTCATTTGTCATTGAACCAACAAAGGACAAATGACACAGGACAAAGGACTAACAACTAATTTAACTTTATTGTGCCATCCGGTTAGTTTCGTTGCCCCAGGCTTGGTTTGAAGTACCTGTAGAACCTGTAGGACGAGAGGGACGTACTGGCGGTTGCGGTACTTCATGAAGAACGCCACCTTGGGTGCTAACTTGCACACAGCTTGGCGTAAACAAGAAGATGCTCTCACCAATGCGTTCTTGATGTCCATCTAGTGCGTAAGTACCACCTGCAACAAAATCTACTGCTCGTTGAGCTTGATCTGGGTCCATAATTGTCAGATTTAATACTACTGACTTACGTTCTCGCAACGCTTGAATTGCCTGGGGCATTTCTTCAAAGGTGCGTGGTTCGAGTACTAAAACTTCCGAAATTCCGTTAATTGCTCCTGGCATACCAATCACATTCCCCATTGGCTTTGAACCTGCTGCTATATCATCTTCCATTGTAGGCACTGGTTCCCGCCAGCGGCGATTTTGAGCGCCCGTACTTTCTTGTGGTGCTGGTTGGGGATTTTCTTGCTGATAAAGATTTTGGTAATTATTGTCTCTACCTGGCTCTTCTTCGTAATACTCGTATTCCACTTGCTCATTTAGACCCACAAAGTCTCTGAGTTTGGAAAATATATTGTTCATTGCGTGTGTACTCTCCTGGTGCGAATAGCCTGTATTGACTTGGCTTAGGATTGATTGAACTTAGGAGCGCTTGCTACATAGGTGGATACTTCAGCAAGTGTTTTGCTAGTTGTAGCCTATACTACGGGTTTTGGCGATGAACCTACACTTTTTGGAAGGTCTGTGCATCGCCTAAACATAATTAATGAGTAAAGATTATATCCTAAGGTTTGTCCGAAGGAAAGTTCTTTATACCCCATTTTCCCCTGGCGATTGCTCTTGTCAATACTATATCCTTTGTTTCTAATTGCACCAGTCTGTTACAAAATTGTTGTCATCAAATCCTTAGCTCTATTAATACTGAACCCCAAGGTTAATAATTAATAGGCTAAGGGCGATCGCCAAACAATATGGTTCCTAATCGTACCATCGTAGCGCCTGCTTGCACTGCCAGTTCGTAGTCGCCTGACATACCCATAGACAGATCCTGCATTTTAATGTGTGACCAGTTTTGCTCCTGGATTTCTTTCGCCAGTTCCCGATTCAGATTAAACACACTTAAAATTTCAGAATTATTTAATCCTGAAGGCGGAATTGTCATCAAACCTTGAATTTGTAAATTTTTGTATTGATTGAGTGCGGGTAAATCAGCTAAAAGTTCTGGCACACTCCAACCGGACTTGTTGGGATCGGGGAGAATTTTCACTTGCAGACAAACCTGGGGATTCACTCCTAGCTGTTGCGCCAATTGATCTAAACGCTGTACCAGCTTCAAATTATCGACGGAGTGAATCCATTGGAATTGTTCAATGGCTTTTTTGGCTTTATTGCTTTGCAAATGTCCAATAAAGTGCCAGATAATATCCGGTAAGTCTTGCAACTCATCTTGTTTACTGGCGGCTTCTTGGATACGACTTTCCCCAAAATCACGAATTCCTGCGGCGTAGGCAGACCGAATGGCCTGGGCAGAAACTTGCTTGCTAACAGCAATCAATCGGACTGAAGTTGGCAGTGAGGAGCGAATGGTAACAATACGTTCAGAAATCGAACTGTTCATTGGAAGGTGCGTTGGAAAACACTCTGAAGCTGATCGTACTCCTGAGATTGTCCACTGCGCCGCAGGGTACGTAAGCGATTTTCCAACATCATTCTAGCCTCAGTACGTCCTATAGGCTGGAATTTAACACCTTTAATGTCATTTGCTACCAAAAAAAACAAGCGTTGAGCATAAAGTGTGGTGAACAGATCCTGGTTCTCATCAACCATACTGATCTTGTAGAGTAAACCCCAAGTTGGATGGTTTATGTAAGTTTCTGCGTTTTCTGAATTCATTTAAGAGTCAAGGTGGGAGTATATATATCTTTTCGCAGCTAATTCTAAACATTCAGACGATAATAACTTCCTTTCGCCAGAATATTTGCTTAAAATGCGAACTGCGGTGACGAAGACCTTGATCTAGTTCCTAATGGGCAGATGAAGCTAGTGATAGTGAGGCGGAACTTCTCGAAAGTTCGGTGTAGGAAGGGAAAACACCCGATAAAGTTCCCAACGGCAACACCCAACTTTCTAACCATCTTTCCATACTGCCACAACTGTCGCTGAATGGCGCAAAATTGCAACTGGGAATTGGGGAGATAAAGCAATACGATTCGGTTAAGATCCCCCCGCCTGCGGCGACCCCCTTAAAAAGGGGGTAAAAGAAGGTTATAAGCCCCCCTTTTTAAGGGGGGTTGGGGGGATCTCCGACGAATGAACACGTTAACTGAACCGTATTGGGGGATGAAGGAGATGAATTAATAGCCAGTGCCCAATGCCCAATGCCCAATGCCCAATGCCCAATGCCCAATGCCCAATGCCCAATGCCCAATTCCCTAATTAATTATTTAGCATTTTCAGTGCAGCCAGTTGTGCCTGGGCTTTGTGCAGAGATTCATACCATTCTTTTTCAGGATCGCTGTCTGCGACAATTCCAGCGCCAACTTGTCCCCAGACGATGTTTTGTGGGGGGTGCTGAGTGAGGAATTCTCCACCTGCTTGAGACGCGGGAGCTAGTAACAGGGTACGAATTAAGATATTTAAGTCTAAATGACCGCGCCTATCTAAATAGCCGCAGGAACCGTAGAACAAGCTGCGCCGTAAGGGTTCTAATTCTTCAATAATTTCCATACAACGGACTTTGGGACAACCTGTGATGGTGCCACCGGGGAACGTGGCGCGAATCAAATCAATGGTACTGCGTTCGGCTTCGCCGTGCCGTAGGCATTCGCCTTTTAAAGTACCTTTGATGTTGCTGACAAGATGCATCACATGGCTATATCGCTCAATTGCCAGTAATTCGTCAACAGCAACAGTTCCCCATTCACAAACTCGCCCTAAATCATTGCGTTCCAAATCCACCAGCATGATGTGTTCTGCACGTTCTTTGGTGTTGCTGAGTAAATCTTGTGCCAGTTGCATATCTTGTTCTGGGGTTGCGCCACGCGATCGCGTCCCGGCGATTGGTCTGGTTTCGGCTTGTCGATTTTGCAACAGTATCAACCGTTCTGGCGAACAGCTCATTATCTCTCCCCAAGGCGATCGCCAATAGCTGGCAAAAGGAGAAGGATTGATTTTTTGCAACGCTTGATAAATTTCCCAACCAGAAGCCGATGTAGACGCTTGAAATCGCAATGAAAGATTTGCCTGAAAGATGTCTCCAGCTTGAATATATTTTTTGACCTGGTTTACAGCTGTTTCATAATCTGCTTGCGATGTCAAAAAGAGAGGCGGGGAAGAAGATACGGCGAAATTCCTCTGTTTGTCTTCTGCTTCGTCTTTCCTTGCTAACTTCTTCTGTAACTCATCGAGTCCACTGGGATCACTTGCAGCTAGCCAAAGAATTTGTTCTGCGTGATCCAAAACGGCAAAACAATCTGGCTCATACCAAAAAGCTATAGGAAACGGCAGGGGATCAATTTTTTGACGGGGTAACTGTTCAATTTCCCAGGCTACATCGTAACCTAGCCAACCCAACCAACCGCCGATGAAGGGGAGGGAGGTGGGGGGAGATTCTACTTCGTCCCCCTTGTCCCCTTGCTGCAACAACTTTTCTAGGAAAGGGAGAACCTCTCCTACTTCTGGTGTCCACATCTGTAGGATGCCATTAACTATGCGAGGAGCACCTGCACAGATAGAATATCGGCTGAGTTGGGGATGATCGATTGGCGTTGGGTAAGGACTTTCTAGTAGAGTAGCAATTCCCGGCGCGGTGGTGGGGCGAAATAGGACAGAAAAAACTTCTGAACCTGTGCGTTTTTCTAAGGGTAGCGATCGCCAATACCAAGCCTTGATCATATCTGTTTATAAACGTTGTCAATAGTTCGTTGACAGTTTTATTTTTCAGCAGGGAGTACAAATAACTATGAATGCTTGCAAAATTAGGCCTTAGTTCCTATAGCTAGGCGCACTCCCCAGAATAAGATTAAAGTTGCAATAGCAATCCAGTCACGCCCTTTTAATCGTAAGTCGTGCCACTGGACTCGATGTTCATTGGGACTGGTAAAACCCCGCACCATCATTGCATTCGCCATTTGATCAGCTCGTAAGAGCAGATTTTCTAAAAGTCTCTCTGCAACTGTCATCCAAACCTTGAATGCTCCTTTTAATCCCAGCTTTTTCCAATTAATTGCCCTTGTCATCACGGAGCGAAATAAATTTTGCACTTCTTCTAAAACCAGGGGAATAAAGCGCAAGGATAAGGTTAAAGTTAAAGCAATTTCTGTGACAGGTAACTTGAAGCGTCGTAGGGGTTGCATCAAACTTTCTATACCAGATGTGATTTCTTCTGGTGCGGTTGTCAGCAGATACAGGTTAGTGCTGTAAATCACGGTAAATATAATCGTACTCAGACTTATAGCCAAATTTAAGGAGCGGCGAGTCACTTGGACTGGGCCTTTGTGAAATAGCACGTAGCTGTATTTTTTTTGATCGTCTACTTGCTCTGGAACAAGATTATTAGAGTTTGATGGCTGTGTTAATATTTGTTCGTTAGCTGGCAAGCGTGGCTGATAATCTACACCGAGTGAATCAGGACTGATGGCTGCGATCGCTAACACAAAAAACGATAGCATTAATAACCAACCCATTTGCTGTTGCCATACTCGTCGGGGAATCCTGGCAATTAAGGTGGCAACGATCAATATCACTACCAGCAACACACGCCAAAAGTTATTGGCGAAAATATAGCTGGTTAAAAAGCTCATTAACCAGGCAAACTTGACTCGTGGATCGATTTTATGCAGCCAAGTTTGGGGTTGTTCTAAGTAAAGTCCAAGTGGCAGCGATCGCAGTAAATCCATTTTAGAGTTAAAAGTTATGAGTTAGGAGTAGAGACGCGATTAATCGCGTCTGTACATGAGTGAGAAGTTTTGACTTTAACTCATAACTTTCACCTTGTGTCGCTATCAAATTCAAGTCGATAGGGTTATATAGTTAGCAATTTTGGCTTTAACTCATAACTCCTGTACAAAGGCGATTAATCGCGTCTCTAACTTAATTTGACGCGAGTTGCTCTATTTACATTACCACTTTCGACATCACGCACTTTTTTACTCCGCCACAGTAAAATCATCGGGGTACCTTTAAATCCTAGCTGTTGGCGGAATTGCCGTTCAATGTAGCGGCGGTAGTTGTCGTTGAAGCGTTTGGCTTCGTTGACAAATAAGGCGATCGTTGGTGGTTGGCTACTTACTTGTGTACCATAATAAATTTTACCTTGACGGCCACCACGGGATGCTGGCGGTGAATGCCAGCTAACAGCATCGGTTAAAACTTCGTTAATAACTGATGTGCTAACACGGCGTTTGTGTGATTCCGCCGCCGTTTTCACCAACTCTAGAATCTTTTCTACCCGTTGTCCTGACAAGGCACTTACAAAGATTGTTTCTGCCCATTCGGTAAAATGTAACCGTGATTGTAGAGTTTTTTCGTAGTCGTAGATTGTATAAGAGTCTTTTTCGACGGCATCCCACTTATTAACAACGATGATGCAAGCTCGACCTTCGTCAATAATCCGCCCAGCTAATTTTTGGTCTTGCTCAGTGACTCCATCGACAGCATCTAGTACTAATAAAACCACGTCAGCACGGCGAATCGCTTTGAAAGCCCGGTTAATACTAAAGAATTCCGTACCGTATTCTATATGTTTCTTTTTGCGAATACCGGCGGTGTCAATCAAGCGGTAGGTTTGTCCGTCTCGTTCAATGACGGTATCAATTGCATCGCGGGTTGTGCCGGAAATTGGGCTGACAATTGCCCTCTCTTCCCCAACAAAAGTATTGAGTAAGCTGGATTTGCCCACATTTGGACGTCCCACAATTGCTACTTTGATTTCATTAGTGTCTGGGATATCCTCAATATTGGGGATGTGAGCTATTAAGTCGTCAAGTAACTCTCCTGTGCCGCTCCCATGAATTGCGGAGACGGCGTAAGGTTCGCCCAATCCCAATTCCCAAAATTCGGCAGCTTGCATTAAGCCTTGTTCTGGGGATTCACACTTATTTACAGTTAGCAGCACGGGTACTGGTTGTTGACGCAACCATTCAGCGATTTCTTGGTCTGCCGATGTGGGGCCTGTTTGACCATCGACTACAAAAATAGCGGCACACGCTTCTGCAAGGGCTGTCATTGCTTGTTGGCGAATCAGTGGTAAAAATTCGGTATCATCATTAAAAACTAAACCACCAGTGTCTACAACTAAGAATTCCCGACCATTCCAGAAAGCTGGTAGATAAGTGCGATCGCGTGTCACTCCCGGTTCATCATGGACAATCGCCGTTTGTTCCCCGGCGAGTCGATTAACCAGGGTGGATTTGCCCACATTTGGGCGTCCGATAATTGCAACAATTGGCAGT
>JBBSCU010000165.1:0-12487 GCA_038249935.1 Chroococcales cyanobacterium | reverse complement strand
ACGTTCAAGCTGGAGCGGTCTACGTTCAAGCTGGAGCGGTCTACGTTCAAGCTGGAGCGGTCTACGTTCAAGCTGGAGCGGTCTACGTTCAAGCTGGAGCGGTCTACGTTCAAGCTGGAGCGGTCTACGTTCAAGCTTTTATCAAACTTAAACATACTCTTAAACATACTATTTATATAAATACCAACATCTAGTAGTTAAAATCCGAGAAATTACTGCTATGGCTGGAAAATTTTATTAAAAAAATTGCGAGTTTTGCTGAACCGGAATGCAGTTCACTTAAGGCAAGCTAGCTATAGAACCATCTTAAAGGAGTAAATCTATGTCTAGGAGAAAGCGTACCTCCCGTATTCTCGAAAAAGCTGAGTTAAGATCCACTGGACTTAAATCGATTGTTCCAAACATCAAATTTAATGATGATTGTAATATTGAAAAACTCCTGGAATCAATTGAGCAGTTACGTACAAAAATTAATGTTTATAATAGCGCTCTGTCTGTGATTGACTCTTCTAAAACTGAGATTGAAGAAATGGAGAAAAACTTAAGCACTCTTTCAGAGAAGATGCTAATGGTGGTTGCTATCAAATACGGCAAAAACAGCCGCGAATATGAGATGGGGGGTGGTGTTCGCAATAGCGAACGTATTCGCAAAATCAGGTCAAGCCGTTTAAAAGCTAGTGCAGCACAAGCATCAGATGAAAATGCTAAAACTGCCTAGTATTGCAAGGCGTAATTTATAAAGCACTTCCAACAAATAAATTATCCAATGTTGTGAGGTGGACTTTGATTCTGGTTCCCCCTTTTTTAAGGGGAGCCAGAGCGGTCTTGGGGGGATCAATTTTGAGTGCAATAGACATCTCCAATAATGAATGTAGAGACGCGAAATTTCGCGTCTCTACAAGGGTTCTGAATAACGCATATTTAATTTCTGGAGATGTCTAATCGTGCAAGTTATGATCGACCTAAGCAAATCTGCAAAAGATGGAGCATTTGTTGCCATGCTGATGCTGCTAAAGCCGTTGGGTGACGGGTCAATACCTTGAAACGAGAATCATCTTTCCGTTGCTCTCTTCGCCAAAAGTCTCGGCGAGCCGCTATGAATGATCTGTATATGGTTTCTGTCTTGGCTGCGGCTCTCCCAAACTCCACTCTCTCCGATCCAACTAATCCAACTGTCAATAGCGTTTGAGATGCGCTAACCCTGGGATGAGGGGGATGAGGAAAAATAATAATTGTTCAATTGTTTATCCCACTTCCTATTAGACATCTCCAGAAATTAATTATGCATTACCTAAAATACTTGTAGAGACGCGAAGTTTCGCGTCTCTACTTTTTCGGAGATGTTTAATGTCTTCCCAAAGCTATTTCATTCTGGGCATAAACCGCCCAGAACTAAAGTTCCGCGGCTCATAGCTAAAGTCTGTTAAAACGGACTATAACCCTTTCTCAGTCGTCTTTAGACGACTTTCGCTATTAGACTCAGAATTCATTCTGAGGCGGGCTAGATGAGAATGAAATAGCCCTAAATGTTTTACTCGTGCAACCAGGGTGTTAAATGCGGTTGCCAATTGACCAATTCTTCATCTTTAAACCACAAAGCAATTTCCTGTTGTGCGGTTTCTTGAGCATCGGAACCGTGGATTAAATTGCGGCCGATATTAATCCCCAAATCGCCTCGAATTGTTCCCGGTTCTGCTGTTAAGGGGTTCGTCGCGCCAATAATTTTTCTAGCCGCAGCAATGACACCATCTCCTTCCCATACCATCGCTACTACAGGCGCGGAAATAATAAATTCGACTAAGCCAGCAAAAAATGGTCGTTCCTTGTGAACATCATAGTGTTGTTCAGCTAATTCCCGACTGACTTTCAGGAACTTTAACCCAATCAAGGTAAAACCTTTAGTTTCAAAGCGGCAGATAATTTCACCCACCAATCCACGCTGTACTCCATCAGGCTTAATTGCTAAAAATGTACGTTCCAAAGCTATCTCCCAAAACTTAATAAAGTTTTTATCTAGTCAATTGTCCTGTATCACCGAAGTTCTGAGCTAAGGAAGCCTTAGATCAGACTTCTCTCTTTGTCTTTTGTCCAAGGGTTTTGCACTAATGACCAATGACTAATGACACATGACTCTTGACCAATCAGAGTTTATCTCAGAAATTAACCTTAGGTGCATATACGTTCTCAAATGAATGCGTTAAATTGTTAATTTGTGGGTGTAACACAGAGGTTAGGAAGAAATGGGTGTTGAATCAACTGCTACATCTGACGAGGTGGTACTACCGTCCAATGGACAAAAATCTGAAGTGAAAAATCATAAGCAAAAAAAACTGTTACCACCTAGTCCTACCACAGCAGATTTACCTCGCTCCTGGAAAATTGAGGATAGCGAAGAATTATACCGCATTGAAGGTTGGGGACAACCTTATTTTTCGATTAGCGCTGCTGGACACGTTACCGTGGCACCCAAGGGCGATCGCGGCGGTTCTCTAGACTTGTTTGAATTGGTTAACGCCATGAAAGATCGCAACTTGGGACTTCCCATGTTGATTCGCTTTTCCGATATTTTGGAAGACCGGATTGAGCGGTTGAATGCTTGTTTTGCTAAAGCGATCGCTCGCTACAACTACCCTGGTGTCTACCGTGGCGTATTTCCCGTCAAGTGCAACCAAGAGCGGCATTTGATTGAGGATTTAGTCAAATTTGGCAAGCCTCATCAATTTGGCTTAGAAGCCGGTTCCAAACCAGAATTAATGATTGCTCTGGCTGTATTGGATACACCAGGAGCATTGCTCGTTTGCAACGGCTACAAAGACCGAGAATACATTGAAACGGCAATGTTAGCCCAAAGACTAGGGCAAACACCAATCATCGTCTTAGAACAGATTGAAGAGGTTGATTTGGTGATTGATGCCAATCGCCAGTTAGGTATTAAGCCGATATTAGGTGTTCGTGCTAAACTCAGTACCCAAGGCATGGGACGTTGGGGAGCGTCCAGTGGCGATCGCGCTAAATTTGGTTTGACAATGCCTGAAGTAATCGAGGCTGTTGACAAGTTACGGGAAGCTAACCTCCTCGATTCTTTGCAGTTGATGCACTTCCACATCGGCTCTCAAATCTCTGCCATTAATGTGATTAAAGATGCCATCCAAGAAGCCAGCCGCATTTATGTAGAATTGTCGATGCTGGGGGCGGATATGAAATACCTTGATGTTGGTGGCGGCTTGGGCGTAGATTATGATGGCTCTCAAACCAACTTCTATGCATCGAAAAATTACAATATGCAGAACTATGCCAACGACATCGTGGCAGAGTTAAAAGATACCTGTGCTGAACGACAGATTACCGTACCAACACTAATTAGCGAAAGTGGACGAGCCCTTGCTTCCCATCAGTCGTTGCTGGTTTTTGATGTTCTTAGTACTAGCGATGTCCCCCTAGATGCACCAGAACCTCCGCAAGAGGGAGAATCCCCAATTATTAATTATCTTTGGGAAAGCTACCAATCGATCAATCAAGAGAATTACCAAGAGTTGTACCACGACGCTGCCCAATTCAAAGAAGAAGCTATCAGCCGCTTCAACTTAGGAATTTTACGCCTCAGAGAACGAGCTAAAGCCGAACGTCTCTACTGGGCTTGTTGTCAAAAAATTCTCAACATCACTAGACAGCAAGAATATGTACCTGATGAGTTGGAAGACCTAGAGAAAATCATGGCTTCCATTTACTACGTGAATATGTCAGTGTTTCAATCAGCACCAGATTGCTGGGCGATCGATCAGCTATTCCCAATTATGCCAATCCACCGCTTGGATGAAGAACCAACGCGGCGGGGAATTTTAGCAGACCTTACCTGCGACAGTGATGGTAAAATCGACCGCTTTATTGACCTGCGCGATGTCAAATCGGTTTTAGAATTGCACACCTACAAACCCGGAGAACCCTATTATTTGGGGATGTTCTTGAATGGAGCTTACCAGGAAATCATGGGCAATTTGCACAACTTATTTGGCGACACCAACGCCGTTCACATCCAATTAACGCCCAAAGGCTATCAGATTGAACACGTTGTTAAAGGTGACACCATGAGCGAAGTTGTGAGCTACGTGCAGTACGATTCCGAAGATATGGTGGAAAACATTCGCCAGCGTTGCGAGAAAGCATTAGAAGAAAAGCGCATCACCCTAGCAGAATCTCAACGACTGCTACAAACCTACGAGCAGAGTCTTAGAAGATATACCTACTTAAATAGTTAGGATTGGGAATTGGGAATTGGGCATTGGGCATTGGGCATTGGGCATTGGGAATTGGGCATTGGGCATTGGGCATTGGGCATTGGGCATTGATTATTCTCCTTGTCCCTCTTATCTTCCTTATCTCTGTATTCCCCATGCCCTATTCCCCATGCCCTATTCCCCATGCCCTATTCCCCATGCCCTATTCCCCATGCCCCATGCCCTATTCCCTAATTTACATTTGTCCCCAACAATTCCTCTATCGCTTGTCGCTCAATAGGGGTATGTAATGGCACTGTCTGACGAGCATCGGTAATCAGCCAGTCTAAAGCAGCGGCTTGAACATCGATCGCAGCGCCAGTTTTATCTACGCAATAACGTCCAAATACCAGCTTATCAACTAACCGGACTCCCGGACCCAGGCGCGACCATTCAAAAATCACACTGTTATCTACTGTTGCGCCGCTACATATCCAACAATTGGGGCCAATCATCGCTGGTCCGACAATTTTAGCTCCATCTTCGATTCTCGTCATGCCACCAATGTAAACTGGGCCGGTGATATCCACTTTGTCCCAATTTACGGCGACATTTAAGCCAGTGTAGATGCCAGGGGCGACTTCATGACCGGGAATTTGCACATTTTTGATTTCACCCAGCAGCACACCGCGAATCGCCCGCCAATAGTCTGGGACTTTACCAATATCTACCCATTCAAAATCCATCGGGATGGCGTAGAAGGGAGCGTCGATTTCGACCAATTTCGGGAACAATTGACCACCGATGTCATACTCGACTTCAGAAGGAATGTAATTAAATACTTCTGGCTCAAAGATGTAAATACCTGTGTTGATGTTGGTGCTGAGGGCTTCTTCTGTTGAGGGTTTTTCTTGGAAAGCTTTGATGCGTCCGTCTTCGTCAGTGACAACCACACCGTAACTAGAAACTTCTTCCTTGGGGACAGATTTTGTGATAATAGTAGCGATCGCCCCTTTAGCTTTATGCCATTTAACCGCCGCAGTCAAATCCAAGTCAATCAAGGCATCACCGCACAAAACCACAAAGGTATCATCAAAAAATGGGGAGAAATCTTGAATGCGCCGCATTCCTCCAGCCGAACCGATAGCTTCCCCAACGAGTTTACCGTCGTCATCAATTTTCCCTTCAAAAGAATAGGCAATCTGCACGCCAAACCGTTGACCATCACGGAAATAGTTTTCTATTTCCTCAGCTAAATGACTAACGTTGACCATAATCTGGTCAAATCCATGTTTGCGTAACAGTTCCAGCAAGAACTCCATCACTGGCTTTTGCAGGATGGGAATCATCGGTTTGGGAATTGTATAGGTAATTGGACGCACGCGAGTACCTTTACCAGCTGCGAGAATCATTGCCTTCATAAAAATTTATTCCTTAACCACAAGCCAGTTTACTTTTATCGAGTGATACTTGATCATCAGTTTTTATTTCTGCTGGAAGTCATCCATCAAAACAGGAATCTAGTGGTTATTACAACCATCTGCATACTTAGATGACAAGCGATCGCTTATCTTTTAAATTTACTCGGATTTTGGGACTGAAGCACAAATCTGTAAATTATCTGTAAGGCTTCTTTTGGCTTTCTTAGTTTATCGGCTGTTCAAAAGGTGTGCAGATGTTAGCGGAATCTGTAAGTAAGCGAATTTTAATCTCGTGGTAAAACTCCTCTTGAACTAGCTCGACTTTCGATTGAGCCGAGAGTAGTAGTAGCGCCCAGAAAACGCTAACTAGGTTACTGTGTTTAGATTCATGTCCAGACTCATTTTGGTTGAGAAGCTTTGTCTGAACCCACAACTCTACAAGCTGTTCTAAATTCACCCAATTTTGTTCTAAATTTAGCTCTCTTGCTGACAAATTCAACACCTGCTCTAGTTCCCTGGCGACTTCAGTTAAATTTTCCTGGTGAGCTAACTCCAGCGCCTCCCGCATACTTTGAACACTAGGCTGACGTCTGGGACGGATAGGTTTGCTGACTTTCTCTACCAGTTTCAGCTGGTTCGCCATGATCTGCAATTGCTCGATTAACTCTTGTAGAGTCACCCGGCGCTTTGGTGGCGGCATTGCAGCTGGACGACGACGCAATTGCCGTTCTAATGGTAGACGATGACCGTGATGTGATACACCGTCTTCACCTGCTAATAAAGCATCATCTACTACATCATCCTGTGCATCTCCTACTGTTGACAATTGCATCAACGTATTTGCTTTGAATAATACCAGCATTGATGCTGACAAAAATGCTTGTCCCGATTGAGACAAGTCCGCTTCATAGCCTCTTCCTATTGCCTCCGGTGCCATCAGTTCTAAGTAACGGTCAATCACCTCAATCACTTGGACATCCCAAGGATCAATTTCCCCCTGCTGGGCTTGATAAATCAGGAGTGTGATTGTTTCTAATAGCTCGGAAGCTTCCATCAACAGGTTCTAAGTTAATTAATCAGAATCAAAAGACCGTAAATTTAACACTAAACTCATTGACTATCGGCAAAGCGTGTACTCTAAACAAAATTATGTATTGTAGCGTGTGTTAGAACGAAGTTCGTAACGCACCATTATCAAGGGTTTGTGCCGTACTCTCCTTGCTAACACAACGCCAGTGACGCTCCTGCGTCGCTAACGCTCAAGTCGGGAAACCCGCCCACACGACTGGCTCCCCTACATATCTTTTCAGAAATCAAACCGGATTCCTATACATTCGCTTGCGCTTCTTTATAATCAGAAATTATCTGCTAGCAGTATCCTCTGAAATTTGTAATCAATCACTATTGTGAATTGTGAGATTAGATTGTGCAACTTTTAACTTGGTTAGGACTTACGCAAAAGTACACGCGCTCTGGGGCAATTCATGAATTACCCCTACTTAAAAATAAGGGTTTTGGTGATTGAACATCAGAAGTTAAAACTTAATGTTTCAGCTTCGGAAGGTCAACGTCGAGCCTCAGAAGGTCAACGTCGAGCCTCGGAAGGTCAACGTCGAGCCTCAGAAGGTCAACGTCGAGCCTCGGAAGGTCAACGTCGAGCCTCAGAAGGTCAACATTGAGCCTCGGAAGGTCAACATTGAGCCTCGGAAGGTCAACATTGAGCCTCGGAAGGTCAACATTGAGCCTCGGAAGGTCAACATTGAGCCTCGGAAGGTCATTTTAAGTTTTAACTCCTCTGCCGCCTTAATCAAGGGGCGAGTCATGAGTAATAATGACAGTTGATACAAAGTCACTTGGCTTACCGCTCTTGAGCGCATCAAAAGTGCCTTTAATAGTACCAGCAATGGGAACAGCAACAAGTGTCCCCAACAATCCAGCAATTTCATACCCCATCAAAATAGCTACAAAAATCCAGATGGGGTTTAGTCCGATAAAATTGCCGAGTAATCTGGGAGTCAACAGGTTATCTTTAACCTGCTGCATGAGAATCGCTGCTATAGCAACTTGAACTGCTAACCACCAATTTTGCAGCAGTACCAAAATTGTCACCACACCAATGCCGAGAGATGCGCCAATAAAGGGAATGAGTTCTGAAATCCCAATTAATATGGCAAACAACAGAGCAAAGGGTACTTTCATCACTAAGAAAATTGGCGTTAAGGTTAGCACCATGAAAAGTCCTAGCAACAACTGGCTGAGGAAGAAGTTCTGAAAATTTAGGCGCAGGGATGCAGTCAGGGGATCTCCAATATTGGAGGGCAAAAGATTGATCAGACCATGCCAAACGCGATCGCCATATAAAAGCATATAAAATGCCAGTACGATGACTAACACCACATCAAGTAATCCTGACAGCAGTGTTCCAGCAAATCCCACCGCACCAGAAGCTAGCTGTTGCACTAGATTCTGAATGTTGGCATTGATTTGACTGCTCACAACCCTCAAATCAATTGGCAAACGTCGTTGTTTTGCGATCGCTTCAAATTGTTCTAAGTTTACTTGACTAGCGGTTAACCAATCAGGGATCTTATTTAAAAGTTGGATTGTTTGGTCAATAATCAACGGCACTAGGGTCACGCCCAGAATCCCAAACAGGGTTAATGTTGCAAGTAAAACAATGATCACCGCCTGAGTGCGGGTGATCCGGCCACGTTCAAAAAACTTGACCGGGTAATTTAGGAGAAAAGCCAGAATCGCCGCAATGCTCAAGACGGTAATGGGATGCTGGAAATAGCGAAAAAGCACAGACAGCAGCCAGACATTAAGAGCGATAATAGGACCGCTCATACCATAAATTAACAGGCGTTGAAGAGAGGCTGAACGGCGCATTTTATCCAACCTATTTTAGATATTCCTGGAGAGAATTTGTAAAATTCTTAATGGCGCTGATTATCATCATAGATATTTTTAATAAACACAAGGAAACAAATCACAATGGATAAAACCGTGGCTGACCTTCGCAAAGACTACACCTTAGAAAGTTTAAGCGAACTCGAAGTAGACCTCAATCCTTTTAGCCAATTTAAAAAATGGTTCGACCAAGCACGCGCAGCCCAACTTCCCGAACCCAATGCCATGACCGTTGCTACCGCCACACCAGACGGTAAGCCCTCAGCCAGAATGTTGTTACTCAAGGATTTTAATGAACGGGGCTTTGTCCTATTCACCAACTACAACAGCCACAAAGGGCAAGAACTGGCAGAAAATCCCCAGGCGGCTTTAGTCTTCTGGTGGGCAGAATTGGAGCGTCAAGTCCGAATTTGTGGGGATGTGGAGAAAATTTCTGAAAGCGAGTCCGACCAGTATTTTGAAAGTCGCCCTACTAAAAGTCGCCTGGGTGCGTGGGTATCTAATCAAAGCGAGGTGATAGAAAGCCGAGAATTTCTGGAGGGACGCTTGCAGGAGTTCCACATTAAATATGAAAATGAAGAAATCCCCCGACCGCCTCATTGGGGAGGCTTACGAGTGATCCCCACAGAAATTGAGTTCTGGCAAGGCCGCCCTAGTCGTCTGCACGATCGCTTACTCTATAGCCGTTTAGATAATGGCACTTGGAAAATTGAGCGATTATCACCGTAAAGGAGGCAGGAGGCAGAGGAATTTTCCCCGTGGTCTTCCTTACCATTGCGCTTGCTGAACGTTGGTATGGCAGCGAACAATAGTTTGAATGTAAAGTAAAAAAGCCGATGGAGAATGCATCGGCTTCGCTGACAATACTAAACAATGAATAGTCTACTGATCTTGAACGGTGGCTGCTTTGGCAGGAAATTGAATTCTCGGATCTGGCATGAAATTGTATCTCAAATACAATCCTCCCCAAACAAACAAGATAATTAACAACGTACCGATACCAAGGGGACTAGGAAGCCAGAAAACCGCTTCTATATGGTTTAGCTCCCCAGGCTGGAGTTTCCACACCAGTTGATTGCCATTTTTTTCTGGCGTAATGGCAGTTTCAGTTTGTTGAATATTTTTGGCTCCCCAAGGAGTCTTCAAGCTAAATTCCAAGTTGAGAATTGAACCAGCATTAGCCAGGACGTTACCTTTGCTAGCAATTAGAGAGAGCGATCGTAAATCCAAATCATAAATCAACCGATTTCTCACTAAAAGTAAAAAATAATTCTGCTCCAAGAGTACGTTTGATTCAATTTTCGGCAGTTCTGAATCAGATTCACTCTGCACCAACTCAGAGGGCTGATTAGTACGAGGGCTAAAAAATTCGTTGAACTTCTCTTGCAATTCCCTACCACTATTAAAAGGAATTGTGACAATAATTTCTTCCTGGGAAACTCGCTGTGCTTTACCCTCAAGTTGACGGGTGCGGCGTTCTATGCTATTTAACCATTCGTGTACAGAATCGCCACTAAAACTGGTTAGCCGTTCTCCCAACTTAATATGCTGTATTAATTCACCACTATTTGAATTATCAAAATTAACCCCCACATCGTACTTAACACAGCCAGACAGTAGCAGGGATGTTAACAGCACTACCCACAAAATAGGATTTCGGATGGTAAAGACGCGATTCATTCGATTTCGTCCAACTAATGGTAAGAGAAATTCCATTCTTGCCAACACAAAACTAAGTGGTCTGATTAACCACAAGAAAATTTTCCTAAAGTTGAAGAATTAATAACTAGAAATCTCCCCAAAAGTCAAACTTTTTAACTTATCTTGACTTTTCTTTCAACGGGAGGTAGTTCGGTCTTCTGCCTTCTCTACGAGACGCTTTGCGAAGGCGCTAGCCTCTTTTGGGAAAACGGGAAATACCACCAAAGGCAATAACCTAGCTAGGACTTACAATAGGTCGTTTCAGGCTTTTTTCAATTATCCTTAGATAAGTAGCGTAGGCGTAGCCCAACCTGGGCATCACTGAAATTGTGTTGGTCTTTGATTTATTTGACTTATAAGTTCTTAATGTATTGATTATTTCCACTAATAGACTACTGAAGCTTGTAATAAATAACACTCAATAAAAATACTATCTAAAGCCCGAAAATATAAGCAACAGAACGTTTTGTATAAAAATTTCATAAACTCAACAGTAAATTTTCTACTAAGAGTTTATCCCACATTCAGCATAAGTAAATATACTCAAAACCTTTTCCCCAGCAGGTTGTTTTGTCAAAAAAATAATTTTCATAAAACAGCTAAAACTCAATAATGATAAGCTTTTTACGCTTCTTATTATTTATGGGGTGATCAAAGCATTTAATCTCAAACTGACGAATTTTATTGACACTATTCTTAATAAGCTAGGTTTGACCACTAGATAAAGCTGCGATGCCTACGGCGAGCTACGCTAACGCAAAATGTAGAATTAAGTTTCATTGGCTGAAAACGTTGTTCTCATTGGGTTGTAGATAATTCCAGAATGCTAAAAATTACCTGCTGGATGTGGGTTTATTTAATGGCTACCAATTTGCAAAAAGATTGTGGTAGAGTTTTCTAGAAGTAATTACTTAACAAAAAAATATTTTTGGCATATCACAACAATCATTATTACTTACATGTACTTTCTGTGTCGTTTTTGGGGTAGAAAATTTTGATGATAGCCATAACTTAAATAAAAAAGGTGAAGATGACTGGCCTGACAAGAAATAATCCAGTTAACTGCTTCTAGTTGGGAATATCAAAGCTAAGTAGAGCGTTGTAAATAATTAAAGGTTTGTAGTGAGGGCTGAAGCCCTCACTACAAACTAATCTCAGGATTTTTTACATTACTTAATCTAGTTTGATTTATTCTCGCCTACTTACATACTGATAAATTCTTTCATCTTAAACTCTGTAATGGAACCAACTGAAAATTCATCAAATTTGCGACAAAAAGCGATTAAAGGGGTATTTTGGTCTGCTCTAGACAGTTGGGGTCGCCAATTTATCTCTCTTGGTGTTTTTTTCGTACTTGCACGCTTACTAGGACCAGAAACCTTTGGACTGGTTGCTCTGTCTGGTGTGTTTTTAGCTTTTTTGCAAGTTTTTCTTGACCAAGGTCTTTCCCAAGCAATTGTGCAACGTCAAGATGTCGAAACAGAACATTTAGATACCGCCTTTTGGACTAATTTGGGAGTCAGTATAGTTATAGCAGTACTTAGTATTGCTTGTGCTGGATTGGTTGCTGATTTATTCAAAGAACCACAGATTACGCCAATTATCCGCTGTTCCTCTCTCGGCTTTATAATCAATGCTTTTAGTACTGTTCAAGAAGCAATTTTTCAACGTAAACTAGCTTTCAAATCTCTTGCCATTCGCTCATTAGTAGCAGTGGTTGTTGGTGGTGTAGTAGGTACAACTATGGCGTTTATGGGATTTGGAGTCTGGAGCCTTGTTGGTCAGCAATTATCCAATAATTTTGTCCAAGTTTTAGTACTTTGGTGGGTAAGTGATTGGCGTCCAGGATTCAGATTTTCACAAAGACACTTCAAAGAATTATTTACCTTTGGGGTGAATGTAATGGGTATGAATTTCTTTAATTTCTTCAACCGCCGCTCTGACGATTTCTTGATAGGTTATTTCCTGGGTTCTACTGCATTGGGTTATTACAGCGTTGCGTATCGTTTGCTGCAAACTTTAACACAATTACTAACTGGCATTATTTTCAGAGTTTCCCTTCCTACCTTTTCCAGATTACAGCAAGAACCCGAAAGATTACGTAATGCACTTTATAAATCAATCCAATTCACAAGTTTAATTACTTTTCCAGGGTTTCTCGCCACGGTAACATTAGCACCTGAAATAGTGTCGGTCATATTTGGAGAAAAGTGGTCCCCAAGTATTCCAGTAATGCAAGTT
>JBBSCU010000164.1:0-12501 GCA_038249935.1 Chroococcales cyanobacterium | reverse complement strand
CGAACTAGACAAGAATTCATTGAACTATTCATGGAAAAATTGAAAGAGGGACTTATTCGACAGGAAAAAAATGCACAACAAAAGCTTTTAGAAGTCGATGCAAAAACAAAATCACTAAAAGAGAATAATCTAGCCTCCGAGAAAATCATTGAAGAAAAGATCCAATAGACCTTTTCGCAGTTTTTATTTCATCTTCAGATAACGAGTAATAGGAATATAAAGCAGAATCAATTTTATCTTTGTAGACTTCTATATTCGTTGCGTCTTCATAGATTTTATCAACATAGCTTATAATTTCCTTTTTAAGCTTTTTATCTTGGGGTACAGAAATTTGATAGAGATCTGAAGTCTTTATCTGCGGTTGCTTCCCTTTGTTGTAGCGAATTATCCGTCGCTTTTGAGCAAAAAAAGTATAAATCGTAGAATTCAATAATCCGCAAAGATATTTAAGAAACTTTACTGACTCTATTGAGCTATCTCTTAAACTGAAAACATACAAGCTATTATTTGCTGAACTTGGACGCTCATCATAAGAAGCAATTAGCTCCTTTGCAGATTGCCTTATATAGACTTTAGGGTTGTCATAGATAACAGGCTCCCCTAAACCAATACGCATTTTATTTTTAATGCCCTTTAGAGTAAGCTCTTCTTTTAAATCATCGTTTATTCGGTCTTGAAGATCTTTGTCATAATTAAAAAACTTCAAGTGATTGAGTCTGGAATACTTATATTTTAGTCCTGTCGATCCCCTGTAATATGGGTAAGAAGATACTTTTTCTGAAGGCTCTTGACTTGTAAATTTGTCCTCCATGTCTAGGAGCATGACGCAAGTTCTAAGATTTTTCTTGGGGTATAGGGCTTTTAGTGTAGGGTCATTTTTCTTGGTTATTTTTTCGATTATTTCATCGGACTTTCCGCAATGTGAAATTCGGAATTTATATTCATCACTGGACATATTCCAGCTTTCTTGTTTGATTTCTGTCTGGCTGCGAGTTTCTGCATCAATTACGAGAACAAGGTTTTCAACAGGGAGAATGTTTTTAACTTTTAAAATTAATTGTCCGCTAGCTACGTTCTCGAATCCTTGAATGTTATATGTTATTGATTCTATTGTATAGTTTTCTACTAGATACTTCCTACAGTACATATAGGCCGTCTCAAAAAATGAAACATCAATTATAAAAGATAGACGCCCACCTCTTTTTAGAAACTGTAACCCACGCTCAATAAATAGCATCACATAGTTAATTTTTCCATTTTTTAGCGAAGATGGGAATTGAGAATAGTTTTTTAGATAATATATTCTTTGCTCTTCGTTTTTTTTCTTATCTCTTCGACCATAGAGGGTGACATAAGGTGGATTGCCTATTAGAAAATCTATTTTTCCATATAATGAATTTAGGCTATCAAATGGATCAGGTACGAAGGTATCTAATACGGTAAAATCAGAAGTGTAACAGTTAAAAGAACCGGAATATTTAGTTTTGAACAAAAAATAGAATAATTCGCAAATATTATTTTTTGTTGCTCTTATCATTCCCGGATCAATATCGACAAAATAAAGCTTCTCCTCTATAAATTTTTCGATGTGGGGTTGATTTGGTTTGACTAAGTACGCCTTTAAAATCAACCTAATTAAAAAGGCTCCGTGCCCGCATGAAGGCTCAAGGTAGGAGAAATAAAAAATACTTTCGTCAGTTGGTACTTTTGCCAAAACAGCATTTATGACATAAGAGTTACTGGTTAGAAAAACACCATTTGTTTTTTGATGAAGATTACAAAATTTGCTCTCTAATTCAACTTGCTTGGCTAGGAATTTATTGAATTCTTGTTCTGGCGTGTAAGAAAGAGTTTCCATCAGCGTTCGATTGAGCTTGTTGTAATATATAAAAAATGTGATGCATAGTCAACATCGCATAACAAGTTGCTGCACAAGGACAAATTTTCCGATGCGCTCTAAATTTGCCTGTGAGCAAGGCGTTAAACACCTTTAAAAAAACGATTCCTACGGAGCGCTGAGTGCAAGGCACACGCTACGCGTAGCTTGCTTCCCTGGAGGGGTACGCTATCGCTCAATATCCAAACAAATAAATACTTCTATACTCAAGCAAGTATGTAATTATTTAAGCACAGATATTGCTATTTGCATATTTATATCGAGGAAAACCCGGATTTATACTTCAATATAAAGAAAATAATTATACTTAACCACTTGCCTTGGACTTCCTTAACTGCGATCGCTGAAGGCATCGCTAATCTAGGATTAGGGAAAAATTAGGTAACGCCTGAGAAAACCAAATAACCTTTAGCAGAGAAAAATAAATGGATTTACTGCTTGCTATCTCCGCTTATGGTGTAGCTAACAGTGGGTTTATGGACTAATTTAAGGAAAAACCAGGGAATCATCAGACCTATCCTTAGAAATCCCTACTATATAAGCAATTCCTCAATTTATTTCCATATAACTGCTGTGCGGCCATTGTCCGCCTAATAGTGCGTAGATTTCTACAGGTTTAGCAGAAATTGTGATGCCTAGTTCGTAAGATTTACCTGTGAAAGCAGCAAAGCGTCTTACAGCTTCGTCATAAAAGCGACTATGACGGTATTTTTTATTAGTTAAATCAATGGCAAAGAGTCCATAAAAATAGCGGGGTATACTTTGGATTGTTTCGACAATTTGACCTAAATTTCTGGCTAATATGGCATTGCGAGGAACTTCTGTTTCCCAAGCTGTATCTAATGCCCAAGATGCACAAGTCAGATGAGAACCGCCGCAAATTCCGCAAATGCGAGGCGTGACAATTAATCCGGCTTGGGGATCTTTACCGCGTAGGATCACTTCAAATCCGCGAAATAATTCAGCGTGTGTCCAGGCGTTAACTACTCGCCCATTCTCAATATCAACTCGGACATCTAAATCGCCTTCAACTCTACCGACGGGTGAAATATCTAATGATTGAATTGTCATTTGTTATTTGTCCTTTGTTATTGGTCATTAATCATTGGTCATTGGTCATTAATCATTGGTTATTGGTCATTAATCATTAGTCATTGGTCATTAATCATTAGTCATTGGTCATTAATCATTAGTCATTGGTCATTAATCATTAGTCATTGGTCATTAATCATTAGTCATTGGTCATTAATCATTAGTCATTGGTCATTAGTTTTTCATAAATGACAAAGGACTAATGACTAAACTGTAAAAAAGTCTTCTTCTGCCCAAGGTGGTGCTGCGTCTTTGGCGACCATTGTGAGTAAAGCGTAGTCTTTTTTGTTCACCCCTGGCGGTAATTCTTTGGGAACTCCCATCACTGTTTGGGTTTTGAATACGGTTCCGGGTTTGAGGTCAAAGAAGGGAAATTCTGGTTCAGTGCAACCTAAACAGGGCATTCCGGCGCGGGTTTTAGATGAGACGCGGTTCCATAAGATGCGGTTGCAGGAGGAATGGGTCATCGGACCGCGACAACCTAAGTCGTAGAATAAGCAGCCTTTACGTTGACCAAATTCGGCGGTTGAGGCTTTGTAGGCAAAGTGGACGTTGCGGGTACAACCTGTTTGGGTATAGGAGTTGAAGAAGGTTTGGGGACGATTTAGTTCGTCAAAAACAATGTCTGCTATGCGTCCAGTAGCGATCGCAACTAATATCTGCGTAATCCAATCGGGATGGGCGGGACATCCAGGTATATTAATTACAGGTAATCCGGCTTGCGATACAAAGTCTTTCCCTAAAAAGCCGCCTTCTTGACGTTTGAGAAATTGCAAACCTTCCGACTCGCTGGGGTTGGGTGACATAGCGGGAATTCCTCCCCATGTCGCACAATCTCCCACAGCGACGATAAATTTGGCAACTTTGGCGAGGTCTGCTAACCAATCTTTCATGGCGCGATCGGCAAAACGGTTCCATTGGCCTGTGCCATTGGGAGCGTTGACAACGCTGCCTTCAAATACCAAGATATCTAAAGGAATTGTGCCAGAAACGCAATTTCGCAGCAGTGTTTGCAAGTTGTTACCCAGTTCCACTCCCAAGGAGGGATGCCAAAGTAACTTGATGCCAAAGTCTGCAATCAAGTCGCAGACTGTCGGTTCTTCAGCATTGAGAAATGACATAGTGTTGCCTGAACAAGCACCACCTTGTAGCCATAGTACGTTAGTCATCAGCTATGCGTTCTTCTATTGTTTACCATGCAGATGTAGGTGATAATGCTTGTAAAATCTCACCTTTTTATCAATATTTGTTTTTCAATTTTAAGATGTTTTTTTATTTAATTCGCTTTCATTCAAAAAGAATTAATCATTAACAATAACTGAAATTCCATCAAGATTAATTTAAAGGTTTCTGTATGTAACAGATTTAACAAATAAAAAAAAGCCCCTTATTGGGGGCTGATTAAGTTGTTCGCGTGGAATGAACAACTAATAATTAATACTCACAGTAGATACAGTAATCCGAACAAAATAATCCAAATCACGTCAACGAAATGCCAGTAGATTTCGGCTGCTTCGATGCCAAAGTGCTTTTCGTTACTGTAGTGACCCGGAACGCGCGATCGCCACAACACGGCAACAATTGCCAAAACGCCGATAGTAACGTGCAATCCGTGGAAACCAGTCAAAACGTAAAATGCACTAGCAAATAAATTGGTAGTTAAACCAAACTCTAAATGGGTATATTCATATACTTGACCCACCAAGAAAATAGCACCCATTGCTGCCGTAATTGCTAACCAGATTCTTGCACCTTGTGTATCATTCTTTTTAATAGCAGTGTCGGCATTGTGCATCACAAAACTACTAGAAATTAGATTGATAGTATTAACTCCAGGTAGCAATAGTTCTAATTCTGGGGTACCTGCTGGAGGCCACACAGGTAGGGTAGCACGGAAAGCTAAGTAGGCTCCGAACAGTCCCATAAAAATCATTCCTTCAGCAATCAGAAAGACAACTAGTCCAAACAGGCGATGGTCTGGATGTTCCTCGTGATGACCAACTGCCGCTTCCGCCGCGTGGTGATGATTTAGTTCAGTTTTAGCTGAGTCAATAGTTTGACTTTGCATGAATTTTTAATGCTTAGAGGACAAGTAGGGAGTGGGGAGTGGGAAGATGGGGGAGAAGAACTATTGATTATTGACCAATGCCCAATGCCCCATGCCCAATGCCCCATACCCTGTTTATTTGCGGTCTTCGGGATTGGCAGCAACCGCCGGGTCGGGTTCTGCTCTTAATACTGAGTTTGGGCCACCAGATAAGACTGGATTGGGATCATATAAAGGTACACCTTCTTTAGCCCTTTCCAAGCCGTAGTCGTAGGGGCCTGTAGCAAGTACTGGGGTTTGATCAAAATTCTCGATCGCTGGCGGTGAGGTAGTCATCCACTCTAAGGTAAGTGCCCTCCAAGGATTATTACCAGCTTTCTCGCCGTACAACCAACTCCAAATGGCATTGATAATAAAGGGAAATGTCGAAATTGCCAGTATATAAGACCCATAGGTGCAGATTTCGTTCAGTGAGGTGAATTTGGGGTCATATTGAGCAATGCGGCGGTTCATGCCCATCATTCCCAGCTTATGCATTGGTAAGAAGGTCATATTTAGACCCACTATTGTTAAAGAAAAATGAACCTTACCCCAAAACTCGTTTAGCATCCGTCCCGTCATTTTCGGGAACCAGTGGTAAATCGCCGCATAAATGCCGAGAACACTACCACCAAACAGGACGTAGTGCAAGTGTGCCACTACAAAATAGGTGTCGTGAACGTGAATATCAAAGGGCACTGACGCCAACATCACGCCACTGATACCGCCAATTACAAAGGTGCCGACAAAGCCCATTGCGAACAGCATGGCACTGTTGAGTTGGATTTTCCCACCCCACATGGTTGCTAACCAGCTGAAAATTTTAATTCCCGTGGGTACGGCAATGATCATGGTGGTGATCATAAAGAACATCCGCAACCAGCCGGGGATACCACTGGTAAACATATGGTGCGCCCAAACAATTAGCCCCAAAAAGCTAATAGCGAGAGAGGAATAGGCGATCGCTTTGTAGCCAAAAATCGGCTTGCGGGAATGCACGGGGATAATTTCCGAAATTGCCCCAAAGAAGGGCAAAATCATAATATAAACTGCTGGGTGAGAGTAAAACCAGAACATATGCTGGTATACTACTGGGTCGCCACCGCCTGTTGGGTTAAAAAATGTTGTCCCGGCAATTAAGTCAAAGGAAAGCAGAATCAGACCTGCTGCTAAGACTGGGGTTGATACCAAAACCAGTGCCGAGGTAGAAAACATCGCCCAGCAGAACAAGGGCATTTGGTGAATCCCCATACTAGGGATACGCATCTTAATCAATGTAACCAGGAAATTGATTGCCCCTAGAATCGATGACGTTCCTAGTAGCAGGACGCTCATAATCCAAATTCCCTCACCTACTTGACCTGTTACCAAACTCAGGGGAGGGTAGGAAGTCCAACCTGCATCCGGTGCATCGCCTACGACTAAACTGGCGATCAGCAATATACCCGCAGGGGGAATCATCCAAAAGGCAACAGCATTCAAGCGTGGGAATGCCATATCCTTTGCCCCAATCATCAAGGGGATAAGGAAGTTAGCAAAACCCGCACCAGCTGGCACAATCCACAAGAAAATCATGATTGTGGCGTGCAGCGTAAACAAGCTGTTGTAGACTTCAGGGGTGACAAAATCGACTTCTGGGGTTCGCAGTTCTGTACGAACCAACTCAGCCATTACGCCACCAATGCAGTAGAAAACAAACGTAGTGACTAGGTATTGAATCCCAATTACCTTATGGTCGGTGTTGAAGCCAAAGTAATCTTGCCATTTTCTAATCCCTGGTTCCTCAAGAAGGGCAGGGATATTGGCAGTTTCTTGCAACTGAGCTTGTGTCATAGTCATTAGTCATTGGTCATTAGTCATTAGTTATTAGTCATTGGATTTTGACTAAATAACAATTGACTAATGGTGAATTTGATGTAGTACTTCTGGCTGAATTCCCATGTCCTTGGTGTAAGGGGCGAGAAATTCATTTGGGGATATATCTACAGGATTAACAGCAACAGCTTGATTGAGGGTTTCTTTGCTGGCAACTAGCTGCTCTTGCAGCCATTTGTCAAACGCTTCTTCTGTCTCAACGACTACTGGCGCTCTCATCGCTCCGTGATATGGTCCGCAAAGTTCAGCACAGATCAGGACATAATCTCCGGCTTTTTTGGGTGTGAAGCGAATCTCGCTTTGCCTACCAGGGATCGCATCTTGTTTCAGGCGGAACTCTGGCACCCAGAAGGCGTGGATGACATCGTTGGCGGTCATATTGATTTGCACTTCACGCCCAATGGGGACGTGCATTTCACCTGTAGTTATCCCAGTTTCAGGATAAGTGAAAATCCAGGCATATTGTAGACCAGTGATGTTGACCCGCAATTCTGCCGGTTTGCCTGCTTTTTCAGGACTGCCCCCAATTGTCGGAGCAACAATACCTATGCCTGGTGCATTCCGCAGTTGAGGAATTTGGTCAGCATTGCGGACTTCTGCGGTAGCTGGGTCTTGCATCGCCTCATCAGATTTTTCTTGATTGAGGTTGGGTTCGGTGCTGGGAGGAACATCGCTTAAAGTTGCGGCGATCGCACTCCCATGCCCTGGCATTGTCATCGATTCCTGATTCATCGGCGCTGCATGGCTCCCATGCGGATCAAAGCCACCAATTTCGTTGTACACATCAAAGCTGTAAACAGAAATGCCGAAAACGATAATTGCTGGGATCGCCGTCCAGAGGATTTCTAGAGGTACATTGCCCTCAACTGGTAGACCGTCTTCATTGTCACCTGCACGGCGACGGTATTTAAATGCAGAGTAAATTAAAATACCTTCAACAAGTAGGAATATACCTGTAGAAACGATCATCATCGTGTTGAACAGACCATCCACTAAAACGGCTTCATCCGTAGCTGCTGCTGGCAACAGACCGTGATTTTGACCGTACCAAAAGCTGACCAGCGTTAGTACGATGCCAATGAGTAATGTCCAGATGGAACTTGGAATCTTCACGGTTTATTTAAATGAATTTACTATGTTATCTCGAAGCTACTCACTTACTAAGGTAGTCTAGGCTGTCAGACAAAGGGGCTAAAGGTCTGAAATTTATAAAAATTTTTTTGACTATTTTACTAATTTTGAGTACAAGGTGACTATTAGATACTGCCAAAAATAGATGTACATCAGTGGAAAAATTTAGAATGTTTAAATTAATTGTGATTAATCAATTTCTCACATCTTAAAAAATACCTAAAGCTTCCAGGAAAACATTGCTGGAGTGATTCAAAGTATAAGTGAGTGCCAATCTATAAACCTTTAGCCTATACGCTAGGGTGAAGATGGACACTAAAAGAAAATTGAAAATTTTAAGAGATCCACCAAGAGCAGGCAGAAGGTATCGTTGATGAGCGAATTTGTCCTACAACAAAATAAAGTGGCAGTTGAGCAGCAAAAGCCCAAGGAAATGATTCGGCGCTTGGTGTGGAAAATGTGCATAGCCACCTTGATTTTGATGGCAATAGGCTCTGCCACTCGTGTAATGAATGCTGGACTTGCTTGCCCAGACTGGCCTTTGTGCTATGGCGAACTGGTGCCAGCCAAGCAAATGAATCTCCAGGTGTTCTTGGAGTGGTTTCACAGATTGGATGCAGCTTTAATTGGTGTAAGCGCGATCGCACTCTTCGGCTTATCCTGGTGGCATCGTCGCTTCTTACCCTCTTGGCTACCTTGGGCATCCACATTTGCCCTATTTTTAATCATCTTCCAAGGCATCTTGGGGGGACTCACCGTCACCGAACTGTTGCGGTTTGATATCGTTACCGCCCACTTAGGAACGGCGCTGTTGTTTTTTACCACCCTCCTGACCATTGGCACGGCACTAATTTCCTATCAAGGAACTGGAACCGTTGGTAAGTTGCATTGGGTAGGCTTAACTGCCGCTATTTTGGTTTACCTACAAAGTTTGCTAGGGGCTTTAGTCGGCTCTCGGTGGGCGCTACACCAATGCCTCGGCGGTTCTCAACTTTGTACTGTGATGTACAGTCATATTGCTGGTTTGGTGCCACCAACAATCGCAACCTTGGCAATGGTATTTATTTGTTGGCGTACACCAGCACTACATCCAGCTTTGCGGCGACTGGCAAATATGGCTGGTGGGTTGTTAACCTTACAAATCTTGTTGGGATTTGCCACTTTTAAATTACATCTCCAAGTCGAGCCTCTCACCGTCTCTCACCAAGCTATAGGAGCTACTTTGCTGGGTACTTTGGTGGCTTTCACAGTTCTCGCGTTGCGTGACTCAGCTAAGTTGTTGAAAAATAAGGAACCAGAGCCAACATGATTGAGACTAATGTCTCTCGCCACCACGAAACATTTTTACAAGTAATTCAAAGTTACTACCAGCTAACAAAGCCGCGGATTATTCCGCTGCTTTTGATTACTACTGCTGGGAGTATGTGGATTGCTGCTAAGGGAGAAGTAGACCCATTGCTGTTGCTGGTAACTTTGACTGGTGGCACAATGGCGGCTGCAAGCGCCCAGACGATTAACTGTGTGTATGACCGGGATATCGATTATGACATGGAGCGGACACGCCATCGTCCGATGCCTTCCGGTAAGGTGCAGCCGCGCGATGCTTTAATTTTTGCGATCGCACTGGCGACAATTTCCTTTACACTCCTAGCAGTATTTGCCAACCTGTTAGCCGCTCTATTAGCCTTCTCTGGTATCGTCTTTTATATTTTGGTCTATACCCACTGGCTGAAACGACACACCACTCAGAATATCGTTGTTGGTGGAGCGGCTGGAGCAATTCCGGCTTTAGTGGGTTGGGCTGCTGTCACAGGCACCTTAAGCTGGTCAGCGTGGTTAATTTTTGCCATCGTCTTTTTATGGACACCGCCCCATTTCTGGGCGCTAGCTCTGATGATTCGGGACGATTACGCAAAAGTTGGGATACCAATGCTACCTGTAGTTAAAGGGGACATAGCAACGGTGCGGCAGATTTGGTACTATACCTTGATCACCGTAGTTGCAACCGGGTTATTAGTTTATCCTTTGGGCGCAAGTGGAATTCTTTATGCTGCGATCGCCCTAATTCTGGGAGGATTATTTATCCACAAATCTTGGCGATTGTTGCAAAATCCAGAGGATCGCACTGTCGCTAAAGAGTTGTTTCTCTATTCCATTTCCTACATGATGCTGTTGTGTCTGGGGATGGTAGTGGATAGTCTTCCTGTTACCCATAATCTAATTAGTGCGGTGATTAATCAGCTACATTTTATTGGTTAGGGGATGCAAAATTTAGCGATCGCGTTGGTAAAAAGGCGCGATCGCATTTTCAAAAATTAAAAAATATACACAATAATTAGAGCTTGGCGGATTTGCGATGTCTGTTAACTAATTCTGAACCAGATAAGTCTCGTGGGAGTTTCAAGAAGCTATTACCTCATCACGGACTATGTGTAACCGAATGATTTTAGGACGGTTGTGTTCATTAGGAAAATTGCAGTGAACCGCATCACGGATCATTTCCCGTAGTGTTTCTATATCCTCAGCTTGAGTAAAAATTGACTCGGCTAGAGCTACTGCTGTATAACCACCATCTGGATCATCTTCAACCAGAAATACAATTTCAGTCATAGAGAATCTTTCCATAAATACTATATTTTAAAGTCCATACTCTTCACATCCTAAGAAGATTAAATTTATCACTAATGTCATACCAATAAATCCAACTATTAGCGCAAATTCAGAACTTTTACCGCGCAGTCGTATTGTGCGGTTGTGGCTATTATTAAAAGGAAAATAAAAACTATTTCTCTGTTTTTACACCTATTTTAGATTCAGAAGTTGAAGCAGATTTTGAAGCTTCAAATTATTCCAACTCAAAGCTACTGAAGTTTCAATAGTTAAATCTCCTTGTTTAAGGTTAGTAATCAAAGTAGAACCATTTTCAAGACTATAGAAAAGGTCATCTAAAAGCTGCAATTGATTTCGAGGAAGAGTATAGTAAACCTTATTATTTTCAATTCTAACCTCTTTTGGTAAAGCTCCATTGGGAAGTTTACCTCCCAAAAATGTTGTCCAACCTGCAATGAGGTAACGGTAAACTATGGATTCAGTCTCAAACTGAGGGGGTTTTAATAAGCGAAGTTCTCCTTCAAGACAATCTTCATTAAGAGTTATTTTCTCAGGAGTAAAATGTAATTTTACTTGAATTTTATTGTATTCTATTGTTGCAATAAGTCCCTCTTCAGAGTGTGGTTCTAAGCTTTTTAGTTGCTCAACTCTAGATTCGGCTTGTTGACAGAGAAGTAAAACCATTTTTTTTGTCAAAGTCAACTGTTTAGCTTCTGAGCTAAACATAATGTATTCTTCTAGACTTCTTTTTAGAAATTGTCTAGACTGCTGAAATGTTGCTGTAATTTTGTTAAATACGCCCATATTTAGTTGTTTAGAGAAGATAAAGTTATTGGAAGCCGAACTGTCCTGATTGATAGACTTGATAGCACTTGTATTGTTATACAGCAATCCTATGTTGCAGCTCTTAGTACTTTTGCCAGTGTAATCTTTTCAAATCCAAACATAATGCTCTCCGATAAATATTTAGGCTTCCATTTATAAGTATTCCCATAAAATTCGGTGGAATCATCATGATCGGACAACGATTTTTTGAAGTTGGCTTTTAACGATCGCTTTGGTAAAGTGGTGCGATCGCACCAGGGGCTAACTCAATTGATTCCGGCTGTAAATACAATTGAATTGCTTCTTTAATATTTTCTAAAGCTTCTTCTTCTGTTTATCCTGCTGAAGTACAGCCAGGTAACTCTGGACACCATACAGCCCAATCGCCTGTTTCTAGGTCTGATTCAAGAATCACGCGCCATTTCATAGCTATCATCCTTTAACTACTAAATTTTACAATTCACAAGCCCTAAGAAGAGAGAAAAATCCTCCCAAGCACCAGAATAACCAAATATTAACTTTCTTCCCTCTCCACCCCAAAAAGTAGGAAATGCTCCTTCTGGTGCATCAATACTAAAAGTAAGTTCAGAATATTCTTTCCAGCGATTATTGACACGCCAAGCGACGCATAATATTTTCTGGCTTGATGTCTCGGTGAATTACACCACGTTCATGGATAAACTTCAAGATAGGCAATAAATCAGTAACTTCTCAATAAGCACTGGTAAAGCTAATAAAGGTGCTTAAGGAGGGCGACAGGATGAATCCTGAATGAGATGGGGTTGCTTTTAGAGCAAAAATCTGGTTTAACGTTTATATGAGCAACCCCACCGATTACAAAGATATTCCCGAATCAGAGCGCACACCATTGGTGGAGTGGTTGCTGAATATCATTGCAGAACAACAGAAGATAATAGATAAGCTCTCTTCAAAAGTCTGTCAACTAGAGCTTCATGTGGAAAACCTGGATGAGCAACTATTAGTT
>JBBSCU010000163.1:0-12756 GCA_038249935.1 Chroococcales cyanobacterium | reverse complement strand
ATGTAAGCCTCAATTTAAAATATAGGCGATCGCTTTTCACTCAGTTCGATTGAGTTTCTCTAAAAGGAGAGCTTTTACCTCGCTCTCAGGATTGTCAAGATCGAAAGGATAAGGGTGTTGTGTAGCGGAGTCACAACGACTTATCAAAACTTGCAATGCAGCCCGGAACGCTTCTTCCTCATTTCTATGTTCTGAAATATATCGTTTTATTTCAGTATTGGTCATCTGGTTGAGGTTTTGCATCATAGAACAAATTTCCAATTCCCAATTATGCAATGGTTTGAAGACAAGCACAGTTGTTGAACTAATTAAACTTATTTTTGTATATACATAGAATATCCTCAACTTCACAAGGTGGAAGATGCTTGAGTTTGTCCGGTAAAGTATCCATTTCGATTGCATGACCTGCTATATCTAGACCTAGTGCAGATGCACCTTTACGAACATCTCTATGAAGATAAACCTTTTCAGGAAATAGGTTGAGCTTTGCACCAATTCTGAACGATGTATCGTAAACGTATAGCTCACCGATACCACAAATTTTATGTAGTTCCGTTTTGACTAGCTCGTGAACTTGCTCAAATGTTAGGCATTGCTGAAATATGTTAGTCATAGCAAGCAATACCGTTTTGGCTCTGTCTAATGCTAACCGTTTGATGCGGCGTTGGTGTGAAAAACGCTTTCCTTGGTTATTTTGTGCTATTGCAGCTAACTCAATGGCTTGAATCAAAGAAGACTGGCTACTAAACCAATTAATTTCATTAATTATATTTTGCCGATGTTTTATTTTGTAATGTCTAATGATGACTCTAAAGTTTGGCATATACGTCTATTCATTATGGATATACAGAAAATTAAAATATATTCAGGAGATAGGAATATTATTGCTTCACCCTACCCCCGAAACTCTAGCTAATACTTCCGCTCTTTTGGCTCAAACATAGTAATCGCCACCGGTCGATACTGTATATCAATACCTGCTGGTGAATAGTAAGCCATTGTGTGTTTCAGAAAGTTAGCATCATCTCGCTGGGAATAATCTTCGCGGAAATGAGCGCCCCGACTTTCTTGGCGATTTAGGGCTGATGCCAAAATAGTCTGTCCCACTACCATCAAACTTCGCAATTCCAAGGCTTCCACGAGTTCCGTATTCCAGCAACTACCTTTGTCATCTAAATAAATTTGCGGATATTGCTGTTGTATTTCTTCTAGTTTCTGCAAACCTTCCCTCATTAATGCCTCAGTGCGGAAAACGCCGCAATACTCAGTCATACAATCCTGGAAGGCTTGACGGATTTGGTTGATGCGGAACTGTCCTGGTTGTTCTAGCAAAGCTTGAATCTGTTGCTGGGCTTCCGTTACATAGCGTTGCTCATCTACAGAGGGCAACTTCCGTTTTTGCACGTATTTTGCGATCGCCGCCCCAGTCCGCTTACCATAAACTACACACTCCAGCAGTGAATTACTCCCCAAGCGATTAGCACCATGTACGGAAACACAAGATGTTTCGCCAGCAGCAAAGAAGGCATCAACTAAACCATCACCACTACTGCGGACTTGCCCATCGGTATTAACTGGGATACCACCCATACAATAGTGAATTGTCGGGCGGACTGGCATCGGTTGAGTTACCGCGTCAACACCTAGCAAACGGTGTGCTTCTTCCCAACAGAAGGGAACGCGACTCATAATTTTTTCTTTGCCCAGATGTCGCAGATCCAAATAGACAAAGGCTCCACCAGCACTACCATCGAGATGAATACCACGTCCGGCGCGAATTTCGTAAGCGATCGCTCGTGAGGTAATATCACGAGGAGCTAGTTCCATGCGACTGGGTGCATAGTTCGCCATAAAGCGATCGCCTTCACTATTAATCAGATACGCCCCTTCTCCCCGTACCGCTTCCGAAATCAGCACCCCTACCGGATATAAACCAGTGGGATGAAATTGGACAAACTCCATATCTTCGAGGGGCAAACCTGCGATCGCAGTCATTGCCAAACCATCACCAGAAGAAGCGTAATCATTAGAGGTGGTGTTATAAACGCGACCATAGCCCCCTGTGGCAAACATCACCGCCTTAGCCCGCACCACCTCAATATGTCCATCCAAGAGATTGAACATCACCACACCCTTCGCCTCATTTTCTGACAAAATGAGACGCATCACGTACCACTCTTCATAAACTTGGACTCCATAACGTCGCAAGTTGTTAACCAATTCGTGCAGAATCGCGTGACCGGTCTTATCTGCGGCGTAGCAAGTACGGTTATGGGAATGTCCGCCAAAAGCGCGTTGGGCAATGCGACCATCGGGTAAGCGAGAAAATAAAACGCCCATGTGTTCCAAGTCAATTACCACATCTGCCGCTTCCTGGGCGAGAATTGCTACAGCGTCTTGGTCTGCCAAGTAATCAGAACCCTTGACAGTATCAAAAGCGTGTGCTTCCCAACTATCTTCAGAATCAACATTTTTCAGCGATGCAGCCATACCACCTTGAGCCGCAACCGAGTGGGAACGAATTGGGTGGGTTTTGGCAACCACAGCAATATTTAAACTAGGGTCAATACGGGCAATTTCCACAGCAGCGCGACATCCCGCCAATCCACCCCCAACAATAATCACATCATGTTCCAACATAATTAGCCCTTTGATTGCAAACCCCTGCTGTTCTATTGTAGAGAGGTGATTAATCAGGCAGTTGAAGGAATTGCGATCGCGTCTCTACAAAAAAATTCCCTGCCTATAGACAGGGATATTATTAAAAATTTTGAAATTAAGAGTGAAAAATTAAAAATGAATAATTATGAGACAGATAAAGTGACTCCTAACTCCTAACTCCTAACTCCTAACTCCTAACTCTTTAGCTAGTTGCTTGTACAGGTTGTTGCTGAGACACATTACCTGGCATGGTTTCCATTTTGGTTCCCGGCCCTACAGGAACTACTTCAATATGATTTAACAATGTAGTCACAAAGGCAAACAGCAAGAAAGGTAGCGATAGCAGAACGACGAGGCCCACTGTTGCTAAAGCGTACACCGGTTTCTTAGCACCCATTAGCGCCAATGCTGATGCCAAACTTAAGGTAATCGTAATCAACCAAACAATTATTTGACCGTAGATATCGCCAAAGGTCAGGGTACAGACAAACCGATAGTTTTGAATATTATTTCCGCTCATCACATTCGCCTCAAGTCTCTCCTAATAGGTTCTAGATTAGAGCCATGTTTATCTTGTAGACAATTTCTAAATATTTTTGCAAGGTTCGTAATATCGCTTTACAATCCTAATTATGAGTCATCAGTGTTTAAAGAGTTCGTAAAAATATAGCAACATTTGAAATTAAACATGACTGACGTTGGAGTCAGGAGTTAAATTTATATCTAGGTATCGATTCAGACAAACTGCGCTACTTTACTGCTGAAGGTAGTTTAGTGTTAACACCAGAAGAAGCTGCATTACAGGCGCAGTTGGAGTTACAGCAGGAACGTCAACTTGCTCAACAGTTGACTGAAAGATTAAGAGCGCTCGGTGTTGATGTAGACTAAGCTTTGTTATTTACTCTATAAAATAGACGTTTTGCTCTCAAGTACAAAAAACTGAAAGTGGGTAAACCCAGAGTAATTTTTGTCATTTGCCAAATCTAGGATATTTAGAAAATACTATTTAATTTTTTATAAGTAAATCTTAAGTACATAAATTCATCAAATTCAGAATGTAAAAACCGATTTTTTGGTGTTAAATTTTGATTATTGCCCGAATTTGTTGGCTTAAATCAACAAAACCCTTTAATATGTCTCGTGGCAATATTGTTTTAGGAGTGAATGTGAATACTATTTTTCTTCGTAAAGGTGTTTTTTGGTTGCCAAGTTTAGCTGCTCTTACAGTCGTGAGTAGCGGCTTATCTGCACTTGCCCAGACAGTAGACAAGGTGGGCAGTCAGCCATCAACCGAACCTTCTGTAACCGTAGCGTTTCCCAATGAGTTGAGCACAGAACTAGAAACTAAAAACCAAAACCTTCCGACACAAACAACTGAGCCATCTACAGTAACAAATTTGACTAAAGTGAAACAGCCCGCCAACGCTGCGACACAGGTAAAGGCCAGTACAACACTCATACCCGTTCCAGGCACAGTGGCAACCTCATCTACAATGCTCACTTCTGAGTTTGTACAAACCACTTCTCAACCGTCTGCTCCCAGAATGGCGCAATCGAATATTGATTTAGGTGGAGCCACTCGTGGGGGCAGAAGCTATATTGGTGTTGCTGGTAACATCGGTTTCAATGGTGGTGACTCATCTTTAGGTGATGGCAACTTCGCGGTAATCAGTAAAGTCGGACTGACAAATGCCATATCGGTGCGCCCTTCAGCCGTATTTGGGGACAATACCACAGTTTTACTTCCGATCACCTACGATTTTTCCTTCCAGTCAACAGATCCTTTTAGCGAATCGTTAGCGATCGCACCTTATATTGGAGTGGGTGCAGCTTATAAAACTGGTGATAACTCGCAAGTTGCTTTTTTAGTATCTGGTGGCATCGATGTGCCTCTAAGTTCGCAATTCACGGCAACGGCTGCTGTAAATGCTGGATTTTTTGATCAAACGGATATAGGGTTGTTACTAGGAATTGGTTATAACTTCAGTGGCTTTTAGGAGTTAGGAGTTAGAAGTTATGAGTTAGTAATACCTTACTCATAACTCCATAACTTTCTACTTAGGCGTAACTTTGTCAATTACCTTAATTTTGCCATCGTCGCCCACTGTCCAAACATCATAAACACCGACGACATCACCGTTAGCATCAATATCTACGTTGCCGCTAGCTCCTTGATAGTTAATATCTTGACCCTCTTTGAGCAACTTCAGTCCCTCGCAGACATCAGTAACTTCTGTTCCAGGGGCATTGGCAACTTCACGGATTTTGCTGGCGATGCCAACACCTGTATTTTCTTTAGCAGCTTGCGCCGCTAACGTCAATAAAGCAGCGGCATCCCAAGCTTGAGGAGCGTATTCCCCTGGTGAACCGCCCTTTTTTTCCTTCCATAACTTGTTGAAACCCTCTAGTGCTTTCCCATCGGAACCGGGTACTGTACCGATCGCTCCAGTTAAGATATACTTACCGTCACTGTCTTTGCCAACTTGTTCCGGGAAGGTAGGTGATTTTACTCCATCTGTGAGCAGAATCTGCACTCCCTTAGTCACACCTTGTTGATAAGCAGCTTTTAAAAACAGACTGCCAGTTTCAGCGTACAATACAGCTAGAACGGCATCTGGTTTACCAGCAAAAGCAGCAGTAGCTTCAGTGTCAAACGTCTGGGCTTTCGGGTCGTAGCGAACAGGTTTGTTTTTGTTAACTATAGTTCCCCCCAATTTTTCAAAAGTTTGTACAAATGCTTTTTCAAACCCAACGCCATAGTCGTTGTTAATCACAACTGTAGAAATTCGCTTGAAACCTTTTTGATTAGCTAGTTGGGCTAATGCTAGTGCTTGGTAGGTATCGGGAGGAGCGGTACGCGCCCAAAAGCCTTTAAAGTCATTTTTTTGGGCTTTTTCGGTAAATATCGGACTGGTGCTGCCAGGAGAAACCAGCATGACTTTATTCGGCGTAGCAATGGAGACTGCTGCACTAGATACGCTACTGGCAAAAGAACCAACTACCCCCGCCACCTTATCTAAAGTTGCCAGTTTCGTCATACCAGCAGCACCAGCTTTGGGGTCAGTTTGGTCGTCTACTTGCACCAAGGTAACAGGTTCGCCATTCACGCCACTGCAAGCGTTTACCGTATCGACGAGTAAAGGCACAGAACCTAACATCTGCTGTCCAACAGAAGCTAAGTCGCCGGTTGTCGGCAACAGGGAACCAATTTTTAGCCCTTTGGTACTGGCTGTAGTAGTTGAATTTGCGGCTGGGGTAGCGGTACTTCCGTTATTAGCTGTGCCATTGGGGGTACTGCTATCACCACAAGCCCCAACTAAGAACCCAGTAGCTATACTCAAAGTTAAGACCGCACTGATTTTTCTCATAAGTCACTTCACTCCTCAGATATTTAGGAGCCTAAGATTAAAATTCAAACTGGATTTTAAGGCTAGCTTGATATTATCAAGGCTCCAAAGGATAAATCATATCATCCCTCTTTGGAAGTCAAAGTATTTACTCATACATGAGTATTTTCTCTGGGATAGGGAATATACTCTGTTTTTTAAAAGCTGGAAAATGGAGAGGGAGGGATTCGAACCCTCGGTACGGAGTTACCTGCCGTACAACAGATTAGCAATCTGTCGCTTTCGACCACTCAGCCACCTCTCCTGACTCACGAACAACAATGTTAGCAGATTTATTTGGGAAAGTCAATAGTCATTTGTCATTTGTTGTTACTAATGACAAATGACTACTTGCTCACAGGACTTGCGATCGCATCCAAGCCACGGGCAAAGAACGTAACTTTTGCCACTGAGGTACGTAGGCGCGTCGAGTGAAGGCATTATAATCGTTGCGTTCAATTACGGTTAAAATTCCACTGTAATGCATTAGAGCCGCCCACACAGGCCAACGCCCATCAGAAGACAAGTAAGAAATTCCCTTTTCTGCCTTGGTATAAAATTGTCGTGCCCGATCAATTTGAAAGCGCATCAGGGAACGCCAGCGTTCGTCCACCACACCCTCGAACAAGTCTTGTTCGGTGTAGTTGAATCTTGCCAAGTCCTCTAGGGGAATGTAGATCCGTCCCCTCCGGGCATCCTCGCCCACATCGCGTAAGATGTTGGTGAGTTGTTTGGCAATTCCTAAGGCAATCTCCTCTTCGGTGGGAATATATAGCTGTTGTTCACGGTTCCACGGAGCTATATTTCTGGTAGTATCCAACCCCAAGACTGCCGTTGACATCAAGCCGACAGTGCCAGCAACACGGTAACAGTAGAGGTATAACTCCTCGAAGGTTTCATAACGACTGCGATATAAGTCCATGCGCTGACCGGCAATCATATCCCGAAAGGGCTGAGTGTCCATCGGGAAACGTTGAATGGTATCTACCAAAGCGACATCGAAGTTGTCCAATGGTCGTCCAGCAAACATCGATTCGAGCTGCTGCTCCCAGATGTCTAGGGTTTCTGGCGTGGTGATAGCAGATGTGGGACCATCCACCAGTTCATCTAAACGGCGACACCAAGCATAAATTGCCCAAATAGCAGGACGTTTTTCTTTGCTCAGGAGCAAAGTACTGAGGTAAAAAGTCGTGGAATACTTGGCTATGAGGTGACGACAAAGTTCGTAGGACTCGTCCAGAGAGACCAGCGTTTTCATGCGCGGTGGGGATTCAGGCAGTTGCAGCATTCGTTGCGGGCGGTCGGGTGAGCGTTTGCAGGTTTGAGGAATTTGCTACCGGGAGAGCCTCAGAAATGGCCTGCGCTGTTAGCTTACCAGAAAGTACGGCACCTTCCATACTGCCTAAGTAGCGTTGCATGGTGTAACTTCCTGCGAGATAGAAGTTGGCAATGGGCGTAACTTGTGCAGGACGGTACTGTTGACGACCTGGGGTCGCTTTGTAAACTGAACGCGGCGTTTTCACGACATGAGATTTCAACAACGTTGCGGGATTATCTCCCCCAAAGTGGTCGGGGAAAAGTTTTTCTAACTCCGCAATCGTTGCAGCCACAATCTCCTCATCAGATTTGGCAATCCAATCTTTTGCCGGCGCTAGAACTAATTCCAGCATCGAGCGATTGGGGTTGGCGTATTCACGGCAGGTATTGCTCATATCAGCATAAACGCTCAGGAGGGGCGATCGCGAAAATAGTAAGTGATCAATTTCTGTAAGTTTCCGGTCAAACCACAGATGTAGGTTAATCACAGGTACCCCTTCCAAGCCTTCTAGCTTCTGGAAAAACTCTATTTGCTTCCAAGGCTTAGGTAAGATCACCTTTAAGGGGTCAACCGATATGGCAGATACATACACATCAGCCGTGAAAACTTCATCTTCTGCCCCATTTAACCCTCGAATCAAGTAGCCTTTCACCGTACCATCGGCGTTGAGCAAAATCTCTTTCAAGGGAGCATTCAACCGCACTTCTCCACCGCGTTCTGTGATGTAATCGACGATAGGGCTGCATAGCCGTTCTGTGGGAGAACCATCTAAAAATGCAATCTTGGAGCCATATCGTTCTTGCAGAAAGCGATTCAGTGCAGTCAATAGAATCGTTGCCGAAACTTCATCGGGATTGAGAAAGGTAAGCGCTTTACACGCGGCGATAAAAACGTCACTAGTTACCCGCTCGTCAACACCTTGCCTTTTCAACCAGTCTAGGAAACTGTACTTGTCCATGTCTTCAACATACTTTTGACCCCGAACCACTGCGGGAAGTAGGCCAATTGCAAATCGAATCTTCTGCTCCCAAGTCAACATATCTTTGTTGCGAAGAATCGACGCAATCACGTTGAAAGGAGATGGAATATCTGGAACATCAAAACGTGAGAGTGTCCCAGGCTTGTCTGGTTGATTGAAAATCAGTGTATGGTCTTTCCACTGGAGTCTGTCTTCAATGCCCAACTCTTTGAGCAATTGCAGCATATTGGGATATGCCCCAAAAAAGGCGTGTAAACCGGTTTCGTACCAGTCGCCGTCAGAGTCTTTCCATGCCGCAACCAAACCACCCAATACGTCCCGGCTTTCCAAGACAATGGGAGTGTGACCTGCATCTGTGAGATATTTCGCGCAGGAAAGTCCTGCTAGACCAGCACCCGCGATCGCTACTCGCATTTAACCTTAATGCCCTTCAATATTTCTTAATGGTTTTATCGTTCTCATTATACGTTGCAATCTGTTACATTTGGTAGTCGTTGGGCGATCGCTTTCTCAAAAACTTCTATAAAAGAATTTGCTACACAACTATAGGTAAAGGATTATGGCAGTATCGCAGGAGCTAAAGCGCTTTGGACATCACCTAATTCTGGGTATTTCCAGTAGTAAATTAAGCGATGACGATAAACGTGCACTCAGTGAATTAAAACCTATTGGGGTGATCTTTTTTGCTAAGAACTTTCTGGATGGCATCCCATATCAGTTTTGGCTGGAAAGCTTTAAGGATTTGAACAATCAGATACGAGAATATACTGAACGCGACTCGATGTTTATGACTCTGGATCATGAAGGAGGTCGTGTAATTCGTACACCACTGCCAATTACCCGATTTCCTCATGCCTTGTTGCTGCGATCTGCTGAAAGCAGCAGCGCTTCGCTATCGCACGCCCATGAAGTAGCAAAAGCCACAGCAGTAGAACTAAAATCACTGGGAATCAATTTATCTTGGGCACCTGTAGCAGATATTTTTTCCTATCCTAACAATCCTGTGATTGGGCCTCGCGCCTTTGGTAACACTCCCGAAAGTGCTGCTCAAGGTGCCCGTGACTACTACCTTGGACTTCGAGAGTCAGGAATTCTGGGATGCGCCAAGCACTTCCCCGGACATGGAGACACCAGCAAGGACTCTCACATCGAACTACCAATACTCAATTTGACTTTAGAAGAATTGCGACTTCGAGAACTTATACCCTTCAAAGCGCTGATAGAAGTACAGATTCCTTTAATCATGACTGCACATATTTTATTTCCCAATATAGATCCTGATGTGCCAGCAACACTTTCTCAAACTATCCTCAAAACCATACTTAGGGAGGAACTTGGCTTTGAAGGAGTGGTTGTATCTGACGACTTGGATATGAAAGCTATCTCAGATATTTTTAATAAAAATGGTACTGTAGCGCGGGCATTTCACGCAGGGTGCGACCTGTTTATTGTATCGCGCAATATCAATTCATCATCTATAGAAAGAACTTATCAGATTGCTGAAGATTTTGCCGATTCCCTCAGTAAAGGCAGTTTAGATGAATCAGTAGTAGAAGTAGCCAGAGAAAGAATTGAGAAATTACTGGCAGTAACACCGCAATGTCCAGTTCATGCTCTGGATAAAGATATACTACTGCAACACGCTCAACTAGCGATCGCTAGTTCCTGTAAATAGTGAGTGGTATAGGGGTCGAACCTATTTCTGCAAGTTAAGAGCTAGCTGCACAGCCATTATGCCAACCTGTTTCTCTTCTGCTGTAGTTGACGTGCGATCGCATCTACGCTAAAGAATCATACAGGCTTTGTGCTACCAAAATCACTACTAATGATGACGACTTAAATGATCAAGCCTGGGACGATTAATCCCAGGCTCTTGATTACTGAAACCCTTGCTCAGTCATATATGCGAAGACTTGATCTATGGGTTCCAGCGATTTTGATTTGTATCCTACACGAGTTAACGTAACTGGTATAAGATGTCAAATGCGCCAGCGATCGCTGAGGACAAACTACTATTCAAAATAATGCCCCAGCTTTTAATTTAATTACCTGTGGCAGGAGTATTGGGCGAAGTAGAGCCTGGTTGGGTAGTGCTGCCAGGAGCGCCAGACTCAGATGGGGTAACGGTTCCTGGTACTGGAGTTGTGCCTTCAGGAGCGCCAGACTCAGATGGGGTAATCATTCCTGGTGCTGGAGTTGTGCCCTCAGGAGTGCCAGACTCAGATGGGGTAATCATTCCTGGTGCTGGAGTTAAGTTGGTAGGAGCGCCAGACTCAGGCGGGGTAAGGCTTCCTGGTGCTGGAGTGCTTTCTGGAGTGCCAGATCCAGGTGAGGTGATGGTTCCTGGTGTAACTGTACTATCAGGAGTGGTGCTGCTATCAGGAGTGGTTTCTGCTGGTATCGTAGTGCTGCTAGGAGCGCTAGGCGTGAGTGCTGTGCCACCGGGACAGCGAGAGTTAAGGGGGAAGTAATCGCACAGGATTTTCATTCCTTCTGGCGACATCTTAATTTCCACTGGTGCATTTGTGGAGTCGCTACTGGATTGGGCTATGGGGGATTTACTGGATTCGGCTACAGCAACGTTGGCGGTGAGCGCCAAAGATAGAGCTGTACCAATCATGGTCAGAGATTTTCCCATCATTCTAAAATTAACCTTAACGGAACACTCGGCCTATTAGAACAGACAATAAGATTTAGAAAATCTTCCTAAATGAAGATGTTTAATTTTGTTTCAGAATATGTGGATATGTAGAAGTGATAAGAGTTAAATGTGTTGTTCATTGAGAAGTAGTGTTTAATAATACAAAAGTACAAATCTTGCTTGTAGTTATTGAACTACTAATAGTAGATAGAATAAGCCTTAGAGAATGGAAACAAAATTAATGTCTCTGTAAACAAGTGACCAAAATCACAAATTGATTCTTTTTATTCCATAGCAACTAAGTATAAATTAAGCCAAAAAATTCCGTATAGCTAATTTATGCTTTGGCTTATGAGTAAAATGATGAAAGACTAACATCTAAATCGTAATTCGCTCGATTCTTCACTAAAAACTGTGATGTGAATAGCCGATGAGTTTTCCCCAACCGCCTCAAAAGCCACAAACGTTACTTGGTCAACTGACTCAAGCGGTACATACTATTCAAGCTAGGGTCGATTTTTCTAAATTGGCACTAAAGCCTAATGCCAAAGTACCGGAGCTTTGGGTGCAGGATGCGGGGGCGGATAAAGCAGAGGTATATCCCCTGTTGGGCGATCGCTATATTCTAGGTCGTAGCTCCAAATCCAGCGATATCGTCATCCGTAACCCTGTTGTCAGCCAAATTCACCTGTCGCTATCGCGGAATTCTAATCAGCGTACACCAATTTTCATCATCAAAGACGAAAACTCCACCAATGGCATCTATCGTGGCAAGCGTCGTGTTAATTCCCTAGAACTGCGTCACGGCGATATTCTCACCCTGGGGCCACCAGAACTGGCGGCTTCTGTACGGTTGCAATACGTCGATCCACCAGCTTGGTATTTCAAAGCTGCAAGTTGGACAGCTTATGGTGTCGGCGGTGTCAGCGCCCTGTTAGCGTTGGTAATTAGCGTTGAATGGCTGAAATTCTCAGTCAGACCCCTCCCTACAGCAACTCGCGCCCCAGTAGTTGTTTATGCCCGTGATGGAGCCACTCCCCTGCGAGAGCCTCGGACTACCTCTCACGTAGATATGAAGCAATTAGATGAATTTGGCCCTTATTTGTCTGCTGCGGTGGTAGCTTCAGAGGATAGTCGTTATTACTGGCACTTTGGGGTTGACCCTCTGGGGATTTTACGAGCCGTGTTGATCAATAGCCGCAGTGGAGATGTGCAACAAGGAGCCAGTACTGTTACCCAGCAAGTTGCCCGCAGTTTGTTCCGCGAGTATGTAGGCAGACAAGATACCCTTGGACGTAAATTGCGGGAGGCGATTGTCGCCTTGAAGCTAGAAACCTTTTATAGCAAAGATCAAATTTTGCTGATGTACTTAAATCGGGTTTTTTTGGGGGGGGATACCTCTGGTTTTGAGGATGCATCCCGATATTATTTTGAGAAGTCGGCTAAAGAATTAACTTTGGCAGAAGCAGCAACATTGGTAGGAATTTTACCTGCTCCTAACGCTTTCGATTTTTGTGGAGATGGGCCAAATAAGCTAGAAGCGGCTGAATACCGGAACCGCGTGATTAAGCGGTTGCTGGAGATGGGCAAAATTAAACCTGAGGATGCCAACAGAGCTAGACGCTCCACTGTCCAAGTTAGTCCTAAAGTCTGTGAACAGCAAGCCAAAACCATCGCGCCTTATTTTTACAATTACGTCTTCTCTGAACTTGAATCAATCTTGGGAGAAGGAGCGGCAAAAGAAGGCAACTATATCATTGAAACCCAGCTT
>JBBSCU010000162.1:0-12772 GCA_038249935.1 Chroococcales cyanobacterium | reverse complement strand
CCAGCAAATCCCTTTGTGGTAGTGGAATTATTATCTCCAGGTACAGAAGCGGAAGATTTAGGGATGAAAAAAAACGCAGCTGATAAACCTCCCAGCAAATGGGAAGTTTATGAACGAATTCTGCGGATTCCCTACTATATTGTTTTTAGTCGTTATACTGATGAACTCCAAGCTTTTCAGCTAGTAGGCGGTCACTATGAACCGATGAATTTGACTCAGGGACGTTTACCAATGCCAGATTTGGGTTTAAGTTTGGGATTATGGCAGGGGTCATTTCAAGATATTGCTAAGTTGTGGTTAAGGTGGTTTACCTTAGCAGGAGAATTAATTCCACTACCCACAGAAGAAGCTGCTACGGCTAAACAAGAGGCGGCTCAAGCAAGACAAAAAGCAGAAAAATTAGCAGAACGTTTGCGTCAGTTAGGCGTGAATCCTGATGAGCTAGATTAATTATTGTCATTTGTCATTTGTCATTTGTCCTTAGGAATGTGGATTAAATAAAGTGCAAAAGTAGGGTGTGTTAGCGGAGCGTAACGCACCATTCCAAGTTAAATAAGAATTGCACGTTATTAAATTTGTGTTCCTTAGTCCCCAATTAGCGAATACTTTTCTCTGCTAACACAGATGGCCCAGCAGTAACGACTACGATTTTATCTGGATGAAGCAATTCACGAGCCGCTTGATTAACTTGGTCAAGGGTGACTTTGTGGATTTTATCAGTGAAGGAGTGCAATTCTACTTTGTCCAGTCCATACACCTCATTTATCAGAATTCTATCTGTTAATTCCTCTGGGTTTGCCAGGGAAACATTGTAATTGCTGATGAGGGTGCGTTTAGCTGTTTCTACTTCCAGTGCGGTGACACCTTGTTGATGGATTTGCTGTAGTATTTGGCGGGTACTAGCGATCGCTTTCATGCTATCTTCTGGATTAGTCTGCATCTCAATCAAAAATGTCCCGGCATTCTTCCCAGCTTGGAAGTAGCTATAAATTCCATAACTCAAACCTTGGCGATCGCGCACTTCTGCACCTAGTCTACTAGATAGGGTATCACCTCCCAAAATCTGATTCAATACTAAGGCTGCATGAAACCGATGATCATAACGGTTAATGCCTGTGTAACCCATATATGTCACAGCTTGGGTTTTATCTGGTAACACTGGGTTGAGACTCACTATTTTCTCCGGCATTGACACGGTGGGATATTTTACTGTGGGTGCTTGGCCGCTAACTTCCCAGTTACTAAACTTATTTTCAATCAGCGATCGCACTTTGTCTAGATCAAAATCTCCTACCAGCGCTAACACTGTTGTATCTGGACGATAATATTTAGCTTTGAACTCAATCACATCCTGGCGCTGAATCTGCTGTAAACTCTCCTCTGTGGGAAAGTTGTGTAAGGGATGTTTTTTCGGGTAAATTGACTGAACAAATATTCTTCTGGCTACTTCTGATGGCTCATCTAATTCATGTTGCAGATCAGTTAAAGTTTGTTGACGATACAGTTCCAACTCTTTGACTGGAAATGTACTATTTTTGACAACATCTGCTAATATCTCCAGGAGTATGGGCAAATCCTTTGCTAAACTATCACCCTCGATATGCACGCCTTCGTTATATGCTTCAAAGTCTAAACTCGCTCCTCGTTCTGCCAAGACTTTGGCAATAGTTAAGACATCCTTACTATGAGTGCCATTTAACAAGTTCTCTGCCACAAAAGTAGCCAGTCCAGCTTGATTATCTGGATCAAATTCCGTCCCAGCTTGAATGTGGCCGCTCAGGGTAACAGTAGGAGTACTATTATCAGGTAACAGTAATATCCGCAGTCCGTTGGTAAATTTAAACTGCTCTGGTAACATTTGGGCGATGTCTTCTCTACGAGAGGCTTTACCAACGACGGCAAGCAACGCATCTGTAGCCAAATCCACAAGCGGTAAGTACTTCACTACCTCAGAAAAAAGCACAGGTGCACCAGGTGAGAAATTCTCTGTAGTCTGGGCTGAGTCTGGTTTGTGACCAATCTCTGTTATCTGCTTCTGGGTTGGTTCAAAAAACCCTACTGTCCGTGCTTCCTGTGTGAGATATTTATTAATCACAGCAATAACATCCGTTGGGCTCACCAGATGCACAGCTGCCAAATAGCGGTCTGTGTAGCGATAATCACCAGCAGTTGTCTCATCATTGCCCAGTCGCATTGCTTGAGAGGTGATATCACGGTTACTTAAAATTACATCTGCTGTTAATTGGGTTTTGGCTCGTTCAACTTCCTCAGATGTCACGCCTTTTTCTGCTAAATTAGCGATCGCACTACTCAACATTGAGTCAATTTTTTTCAAATCTTGTTTAGCTCCAGCCGTCACCAACACCTCATACCAGCCACATTCTCGCAAACTGGTAACGGACGCTGTAACTTCACTAGCTAAACCTGATTCCACCAATGCCTGATAAAGTCTAGAATTCCGTCCCTCAGTCAAGATGTAATCCATCACATCCAGCGCCGGGACATCCGGTTGATTTGCATCCGGTAGCGGATACACAACTTGTAATAGCTGCCCTGCCCCCGGTTCTCGCAACACTATCGGAGATGAGAAAGATGAAGAAGAAATAACTTTTACCTCCTGCCCCCTGCCCCCTGCCCCCTGCCTCTTCGGTAATTTGCCAAACACCTCTTTAATTGTTTCGAGGGTATTTGCAGCTTGAAAATCTCCAACAATCACTAAGACGGCATTATCGGGACTGTAAAAATTGCGGTAATATTTCTGTACCTGCTCAACTTCAAATTTTTCGACATCAGCTTTGGTGCCACCTACAGGCAACCCATAAGCATGATTGGGAAACACTGCTTGCATGACGGCACGGTTGAGGCGATATTCCGGGCTATTTTCGTAACCCTGCAATTCGGAAATTACTACCCGCTTCTCACTCGCTAATTGCTCTGGCTCAATCTGAGAATTTTGCATCCTGTCTGCTTCCAGAACTAAAAGCGCTTTCAGCTTGTTTCGTTCCACAGTATTATAATATGCAGTTTGGTCATAGCTGGTAAAAGCATTGGAATCACTACCTAAAGCACTAAACAAACGTCCAAATTGAATCGGACGGTTTAGAGTGCCTTTAAACATCATGTGTTCTAACTGGTGGGCAATGCCATTCACGCCCGCTTCTTCGTTGCCTGAGCCAACCTTATACCACACTTGCACCGTCACCACTGGCGCAGTATGCACTTCCTTTGTCAGGACAGTTAGACCATTTTCCAGCACTGTCTTGCGGACATTTTCTGTCAGTGTTGAGGACATTATTCTTTTTGCTACCAAGGTTGACTGATATTTTTTTTGCTTAGATATGGCTGGATGTTGGCTATGAGCAGGTTGATTGCTCAACAAAAAAACCGCTACTAGCCATAAGTTTAAAAGTAATAACGGCAAGGGATATTTATACAATCTGGAAATTTCGTAGTTTTCATTTATTTGAACCACATCTGTTGTAAGGGTTTAGCAATGCTAAACCCCTACAGCATGGTCTATACAAAAAACAATATATTAGCAACAAAGGTAATAAAAAAATAAAAAAGCTAAATTATGTTACTTTTGCTAAAACCCGGATGAATTCTAAGGGTAAACCATCAGTATCGGCGATGAAAGCCACTTCGTAAATGCGATCGCCTATTTGCTGTTGTGTCGGTTCCAAAAGAATCTTCAACGGTTGTAATTCTTCGGGTTGACTCTCAGCAGCTAATGCTACACGTTCTTGTAAATTTGTCAACCAGCTAGGCAAATCTGGTGTAATCTCAGTTAAATCGAACGAGAGATGATAGTACCCTACATAATGTTCATCAGCAAATGCATCTGGGGCTGGTTTTGGTTCAGGAATTTGGATCAGTTCAATTCTGCCGCCCAATCCTTCCATCCAGCAAGCAAGGGTGTAGCCTGTAGTAAAGCGTTCTGAAATTGTAAACCCTAAATATTCGTAGAAAGCGATCGCTCGATGAATATTCGCAGTCCGAATAGAAGCGTGGTGCATAATTTGTCCTTAGTCCTTAGTCCTTTGTTATTCACTAATGACAAATGACAAATGACAAATGACAAATGACAAATGACAAATGACAAATGACAAATGACAAATGACAAATGACAAATGACCAATGACAAATGACAAATGACAAATGACAAATGACAAATGACAAATGACAAATGACAAATGACAAATGACAAATGACCAATGACCAATGACCAATGACCAATGACCAATGACCAATGACCAATGACCAATGACCAATGACCATTACTCAAACAACCTGAAATAAGGGTAGCGCACAGGGACACCAGGCTCTTTTTCCAAGTCAAAATTAATCACTTCCCAACAGGGATCTTCTGAGGTTTCAGGGCTAAACTCCACAGGTAAGCCATACAAACGCGCAGGAGTATCTTCCTGTTGTCCAGAACGCCAAGGTGTGCTGCGTTCTAAATAGCCAGTCATCAATTCTTGATAGCGTCGAGCAATAATCACTCTTGTTGCTCGATAGCCTTGGGTATACAGCTTGTCTAATGCTTCGTGAATTTCAAACCGAATACCATCGGGATGAGTATGCTGCCTATACCATTCATTATTCCACCTTCGCCAATGCCGCCCCGATTGCAAATGAATTAACTCTCCATTTTTAGGATTAGCTTCAAAGGCACCATGACGCGAACACAAATAGGTATCTGTTAATGTCAGCGCCGGAATAGTCTGGCGACAATGGGGACACTGTATTTCAGGCCCAAACATCGGGTACTGCAAACCTGGATTCATCATGAAGTGCGTACAAACATAATTTTGTCTTCACCAGCACCAGTGGATTGGATTATACACTTCGGCTCCACCACTTTGGGTTACTTGCTCACTGCTGCACAGACACGGTGTTGCGGCAGGAACGTTGTTTACTAGTGTTTTCCTCACTGTAGAGGCTTGACACTGTGATATCCTGGTTGTGCAACCAGCCTCAAAGGTTGGAATCTCTCCAGTGTTCCTGGGTACCATATTTATATTCTATCGTGTCTACCGCTTCTTACTGGACATCTGTCGATTTTTCTCAAGCTGCCTTCATCGCAGCCAATGCTGTTGTTATGGGTTCGGTAAATATAGCAGCAGGGGTGAGCATTTGGTATGGGGCAGTGGTTAGAGGAGATGTTGAACATATTGAAATTGGCGAATACACAAATATTCAAGATGGGGCAATTCTACATAGCGATCCTGGTTTTCCGACAATTTTAGAAGATCATGTTACCGTAGGGCATCGCGCTGTAGTACATTCCGCTTACATTGAGCGTGGAAGTTTGATTGGTATTGGCGCGGTGATTTTAGACGGGGTACGAGTGGGCGCTGGTAGCATTATCGGTGCTGGTGCAGTGGTGACAAAAAATGTACCGCCTCTTTCCCTAGTTGTGGGGATTCCTGGCAAAGCGTTACGACAAGTAACAGAGGCTGAAGCCGCAGAACTCATTGAACACGCTAAACGTTATCAAAAGTTAGCCTTAGTTCATGCTGGTAAGGGTACTGATATCGGCTTTAGCAAGTCTTAGGGGACAAGGGGACAAGGGGACAAGAGAGACTACTAAACCCAATGCCCAATACCCAATATGCAATAATTTAAACATTCTTTACATATAGAATGGGAAAAATTGCCCACTTCAGCTAAAAATAAAAATGAGAGCAGTTGACAAAACTTTAATTTCTACTTAAGAGGGGAGTTCTAGATATGGATATCGATTACCGTATAGCGATCGTTTTAGCACCAATCGCAATTGCTGCTAGCTGGGCAGTGTTTAATATTGGCGCTGCGGCTTTAAGACAAATTCAAGGCTTTTTTGATAACGAAGCTTAAATTCATTAATAGGGCATGGGGCATTGGGCATGGGGCATTGGGTTTAGTATCTCTTGTCCCCTTCTCACTTGTCCCCTTGTCTCCCTCATCCCCCAATACGGTTCGGATAAGACTTGATCCCCCCAACCCCCTTAAAAAGGGGGGGCTAAGAATGGCTCTATTTCCCCCTTTTTAAGGGGGATTAAGGGGGATCTTTAAGGGCTATGTACCTTAACCGAACGTATTGCCTCATCCCCCACTCCCCCTTCCTTGGATATCGATTCTGTAATACAACCCCTGCAACGCTTTGGTGTCCGTATGGGACTCGATCGCATTGTCAACCTATTGGCAAATCTGGGCAATCCCCATCACCAAATCCCAATAATTCACGTCGCTGGCACTAATGGCAAAGGTTCAGTCTGTGCCTATCTTTCCTCCGTACTTACTGAAGCTGGTTATCGTACAGGACGCTATACTTCACCCCATTTAGTCGATTGGACGGAACGTATTTGTTTAAATGAACAGCCAATTTCCTCTGAAGAATTGAGCAAATTATTTCAACAAGTCCAAGCGGTTATTCGCCCTGAGGACGAATCAGCAACTCAGTTTGAAGTAATTACGGCGGCGGCTTGGTTATATTTTGCCCAGCAGCAAGTCGATGTGGCTGTGGTGGAAGTCGGACTAGGAGGGCGCTTGGATGCTACCAATGTCTGCTTGGAACCCTTGGTTACGATTATCACTTCCATCAGCCGGGAACACTGGCAGCAACTTGGCCCTACTGTTGCTGATATTGCTAGAGAAAAAGCAGGTATTCTCAAACATGGATGTCCCGTTGTAATTGGAACATTGCCACCGGAGGCAGAGAAAGTGGTGCGATCGCGTGCTTTAGAATTAGAATGCCCGATTTTTACGCCTCAACCCGCCCGTCAACTAGCCCCAGGATGGGCAGAATATCAAACAATTCAAAATTCAAAATTAATTAAATACCCATTGCCATTAGCGGGACAAATTCAATTAACTAATTCAGCTTTAGCTTTAGCTGCTTTAGAAATTCTCCAACAGTCAGGTTGGCAGATTTCTGAAGAAGCCATAATCAACGGCATGGCAAAAACTCAATGGCCGGGGCGGATGCAATGGACTACCTGGAAAAACCATAAATTATTACTTGATGGCGCTCATAATACAGCCGCCGCTCAAGTACTGCGCGATTATGTCGATAGCTTAGATACAGTTAACCATAAGCCCATCAACTGGGTTATGGGAATGTTTTCCGATAAGGATCATGCTGATATTTTAGCCGCATTACTGCGACCAGGCGATCGCCTTTTTCTAGTACCAATATCAGTAGAACCTTCGCCTGGTCGAACTTCCGCCGATTTAGACTACTTAGCAAATTTAGCTTATAACATTTGTCCAGAAGTAAGCGATCGCCAAATACATCCAGATTTATTCACAGCATTAGAAGCCGCAACCACAGACGATTTAATCGTTTTGTGTGGTTCACTTTATTTAGTCGGTGATTTTTTAGCAACCACCAATATACAGCACTTCCCGAAGTTATGAGGTACACTAATTGATCGAATTATTGTTTATCTGTGTTAATAGTCTGTCAAGTTTAAATTGATGGGTAAGAAAGTTCGTAGTAAGGACTTCAGTCCTTATTTTCTAAGCACTAAACTGCTTACTACAAAGTTTTCATAGCATCCCAAGTATCTGTACCTCATAGCAGCAGGAAGTGCTGTAACGTGATGTGCAACTTATTCTTAGAACCCCTCTCCAAACCTCTCCCCCACAGGGAGAGAGGCTTTGATTCTTGCTCCCCTTCCCTTGAAGGGAAGGGGTTGGGGGTTAGGTTTGAGAGAAAGTTACACACGGACTCAATATAATTTGTAATTACGAATTACGAATTTATCTATTGTCCCACTCTTGCGCCGCATCTTCTACAGCTTTATCCACAGTCTTCTGGTCTAACATAGCTGCTTGCAAGTTCTCGTAAACTGCCTTTTGCAATTTGTTGAAATCCTTCAAAGTCGGAGTTAATATTTCTGCCTGTTGCAGTTCTTTGGCAGTGATAACTCGCGCTTTTTCTAGTGTTGAAGCATTAGCTGGAACATCTTTAAAGTAACTATTAGATAATGCTTTGACTGTAGAAGGTAACACATCTGCAACTTTAGCAAAGGATAATTGATTTTCGTCATTGGTGAGAAATAAAGCAAATTTCACAGCGCTGTCTGGTTGCTTGGTGTCGCGGGGAATAACTATGTTCATCACCGCAACATTTTTCTTGCCGGTGTCACCAGTGACTTGAGGGGCTATTCCCGAAGCTTGAGCAATTTTTGGGGCATTATTAGCGATCGTTTTGAGAAACTCTGTCCCAGAAGCTAGAAACACAGTCTCTCCAGATTGATATAAATCGATGGCGTGGCGATGTCCTTGCGTCAAAGCTTCTTTAGGAAGTAACCTTTTTTTATACAAATCTACCCAATACTGAAACGCTGCCTTACCTTGTGGCGAATTAAACGCCGCTTTCCCATCAGCATCTATTAAAGTGACTCCCATCTGTACAAAAGATTCCAGCACTTCCCCGGAATCTTGCGGTACAAAAGTCACAAAAAAGGCATATTTGCCAGTCTTATCTTTAATTTGTTGCGCTGCTTGTGCCAATTCTGCGTAGGTTACAGGTGGTTTATTGATACCCGCCTGTTTTAATAAATCGGTGTTATAAATGGTTAACCTTGTGGTGAGATACCAGGGAATCCCAAAACTCTTGCCATTAAGCGTGCTTGCTTTCCAGATATTCGGTAGATAGGAGGAACGTACATCGTTTGAGACTTTCCCATCCAAATCCAACCAGGCATTTCGTCCGGCAAGTTGGGAAGCAAAACTCGGATTGAGGTTAACAACGTCAGGTGGCGTTTTTGCGGAGACAGCTGTTAAAATTTTGTTCTCCATCGCCGCCCAAGGTACATCAACCCAGTTAACCTTTATACCTGAGTTTTGCGATTCAAAATTCCCAATGAGGTTTTTGAAGTAGTCGGTAAATTGAGGTTGGAGTTGCATTGTCCAAAACTCAACAGTTGCCGCTTCTGAAGTAGTCTGTTTTGTACCTGTGCTGCAACTTACAATCCAACTGGTTAATAAGCCAAGCAGTAGAAAAGCAACAAGTTGTTTAAATTTTCGCAATTGAATCATTTTCCCCGTATTTTTACGCTTGCTCAGTCTGAAAAGCTTAGTCAGAATTGTCGAGATCATAAGCTAAATAAATTACTTAGCACCAAATCCATCTCTTAGTATCATTTAGATTTTCAATTTAGCAGTCCAGCGGGCACAACTGTGGTTAAAACCTTCAATAGTCTGTTTGGCAAATCGAATCAAGGGGTCGGCATTGAACTTGCTCCCGAACGAGTAAATGTAGTTCAGCTACGTAAGCAGCGCCAAGGTTTGAAATTAGAAACCTTTACATCGGTAGCCGTTCCAGAAGGCATAGTTACCGATGGTCAAATTACCGACCCCGCAGCAATGGCGCAATTAATTCAGCAGGCGCTAACTGAGAGCAAAATCAAAACTTCTCGTGTTGCCACTGCTGTACCAGGGCGAGATTCCATCGTTCGGATAATACCAGTGCCAACGGAGTTAGATGACAAAGAACTGCGAGAAATGGTGCTAAACCATGAAGCAGGTTTGTATTTACCCTATCCTCGTGAAGAAGCTGATGTAGATTATCAGAAACTTGACTACTTTGTAGATGAGGATGGTATTGAAAAAGTACACGTACTCCTGGTTGCCACCCGTAAGGAGATAACGGATACCTATATAAGTACATTCGAGCAGGCCGGATTGCAAATAGATGTTTTAGAAATTAACAGTTTTGCTCTGATTCGGACTATTCGCGATCAGTTGCGACAATTTGGGCCGCAAGAAGCAGCAGTACTCGTTGATATAGAGTTCGATAGTACAGAAATCGCCATCATCGTTAACGGAGTGCCGCAATTTTCGCGCACAGTCCCAATCGGGACTTATCAAATGCAAACTGCCTTAGCAAGGGCAATGAGCTTACCTACATCACGAGATATGGAACTGTTACACGGAATGATTATTCCCCCAACTCCCATAGACGGCGGGAAAACTGGTGTTACCGAACTCAATCCTGGTATGGCAGCCATATTGAGAGTATTAGGAGAACTAACAGACGAACTGCGCCGTTCTATCGATTTTTACCTCAATCAAAGTGAAAATTTGGAGGTAGCACAGATTTTATTAGCTGGGCCAGGAGGGGGACTCCAGCAGCTAGATGAATTCTTTACCCAACGATTGAGCTTGCCAACTACCCAGATAGATCCAATAGTGGCTTTGTCTTTGGAAGTTGAGGCTGACAAATATCCCCAAGTACAACGCTCTGGCTTGGCGATTGTACTTGGTCTAGGAATGCGGGAGGTATAACAAAATGTACAGCCTAGATGTTAACTTTCTTAAAGATCGCCCAGCATACCAGAAAAAGCCTGAGAGATCGGGAGGAATATCCCTAAAGTTTCCTACGGGGAATTTGACACTACTGTATGTGGGAGTTGCAGTAGGTGTAGGTATTCCAGCTTTATTGGGAGTTGGTTGGTGGTTGTTGCAAGGGAAAATTGTTGAATTAGAGGGTCAGATAGCACAACTAGATCAAGAAAGCAAGAGGTTAGATACAGAAATAGGAAATCTTAACAAAATCAAAGCCGAGACGATCGCAATTAAAGGGGAAACCCAAGCTTTAGTTACTGTATTTGACCAGATTCGTCCTTGGTCAGCAATGCTGCAAGATTTGCGCGATCGCATCCCAGTAGCAGTGCAAATTGAGACTATGAGGCAAACCGCACCCGTTGCGGCAGCAGTAGGACAGCCAGTAAATAATCCCGCCGGGGGATTAGAAATTACCGGATTGGCTCGTTCCTTTAACGATGTCAATGATTTCTTATTGAGTTTACAACAGTCTAAGTTCTTGAAGTCCACAGAAAGCAGAATTATCACGACAGCATTAGTAGATGCTCCCTTAATACCAGGTGTGGGTCAACCTCCTAGCGGTGTAATAATTAAGCCACCCCAAGTAGTTAAATACACTATTCAATCGAGTATGAACGATGTTCCAGCTTCAGAATTAATCCGGGAGTTGGAAAAAAAAGGCACAGTGGGGTTAGTGACTCGAATTCGTAGTATGCAACAAATAGGAGTCATTTCAAAATGACGCTGAGTGATGATTTAAATTTTGCCGAACATGGTGGGGAATTCGATCAGGCAACGCCAGCGTCCCCCGTGATCTTTGGTATTGCCTTCACACCAAAAATCATTGGGATTTTAGTGGGGGTAATTGGTTTAGCGGGAGCAGGTTATATTTTCTTAAACCTGCTGATGCCAGCTTGGGAAAGCTATCAGCAGCAGCAAGCCAAAAGCTCGGAACTACAAGCGCAAATTGAGCAAAAAAAAGCCAATATCAAACAGATTGACAAAGTTAAAGACGAACTAGCACAGGCAAAGCAGCAAAAAGTTCAGGTTTTAGCTTTATTCGCTAATGAGAAAACCTTGGATACATTGCTGTTGGATTTGAACCGCTTAGTTGAGTCTGGCAATACTCAAGCTTCTATTAATGGAGTGAGAGCCAAACTTAAGAAATTCGTACCAGTTTCCCAAAAACCAGAACCGATTACCGATGGAAGTCTAGGACTACAGGTCAACGGTAAGCTGCAACGCAGCATTATCAATGTTGACATTACAGGAACTTATGAACAAACGCAATCGATAATTCGTAACATTGAGCGTTTACAGCCTTTGTTAATAATTAAAGATTATCAAGTAACTGTGGCTCCAGTCGAGTCAAGATCCCCATTAGATAAAACGCCGGTGCAGGTAGGCCCAGCAGCGATTAATACATCATTCCAATTACAGGTATTGATGCCACTTAGTGCTGAAGAAATAGCCGCAGCAGCAGCTTTAGCTGCTCCGAAAAAGTAGTTAGGAGTTAGGAGTTGTGAGTTAGGGATTTACAAATAAAAAATACTCAACTACTTTTGGATAATTTATTTGTTGGACATCCCTTATGAATTGTGAGTTATCATTCGTCCTTCCTAACTGCTAACTCCTAAAACTAGCACTCATAGCGAACTACTCAAAATTGTTTGTAAACAAGGTTTTATAGTGTGAGGAATGAAGTATGAAACAGCTTCACGGTAATAGTTTTATACTGGGTGCTACCGCTTTTATATTTTTGGCAGCTCAACCAGTTTGGGCACAAGTTAGTCAAATTACTGATGTCCAGTTAAATCAAGTTAATGGTGGAATTAACGTTGTTTTGAAAACTTCTTCAGGGTCACGCCCCCAAGTTTTCACGACAAAAAGGGGCAAGGCTTTAGTCGCAGATATTATCAATACTCAATTACGATTACCACAAGGTAATAGTTTTCGTCAAGATAGCCCAGCACCAGGAATTGCCTCGGTGGAGGTTAGCCAGCTTGATGCCAATAGCGTTCGAGTGACGGTAACTGGCAGTAGCAACACACCTGGCAATCAACCCGTGGTGCGATCGCTAAATGGAATTACACTCAGTTTTAGCCCATCTGCTGGCACCATAGCATCAGTACCAACGCCAATAGCGCCAACATCTACAGCACCACCTGTTACGACTCCAGCCCAACTTGGTCAAAAGCCAGATGTTCTGGTTCCCAACCCGCAAATCACCATTGACGGACAACCTGCACAAGCCGCCGGGCTAGGTCAACCTCTGAGTCAGGGTCCACCTTTCTTACCCAGAGCCGTTGCTCCACCAGTGGGAGATATTGCTATTTCCAATACTGATGCTTCTCCTAGTAGCATTGACTTGGGAACTCAGGAACGTGTACCCCGCCTAGTATTGCGAGATGCGCCGGTGCGTGAGGTTTTGTCATTGCTTGCCCGTGCTGCTGGT
>JBBSCU010000161.1:0-12790 GCA_038249935.1 Chroococcales cyanobacterium | reverse complement strand
GCTACCGTCAAAAATCCGTTTTGATTTTTTAGATTTTTTTTTGTCTTTTGTCTTTACTAGGCTTTCTATTAAAGCGGGTTGAGCTAGACCATTATTTTGCTGGTTTTCAACTTTATCAATTGACATTGCAGTGACTCCATGTCATTAAATCGGCATAATTAGAGTTTATCTATCAAGTATATATTCTAATGCGAATTGAGTCTAAGAATACACATTCGGAAGTATTCTTATACAATAGACATCTCCGATAATGAATGTAGAGACGCGAATTTCGCGTCTCTACAAGGGTTCTGCATAACGCATATTTAATTTCTGGAGATGTCTAATCAACACACTCAAATACGCCTTTATAGGCTGCATAACCAACGAGAAATAGATGCGACTTGGTTCTCTTGATTTAGGTTAGCAGCATTACTGAGAGTGCCATTTTCCAATTGATTCCAGATTTCGCCTGCCATCCTTCTGGCGATTGCTGATCCTACGAAGAAAGTAAGAGGTGAATACCCTACTTTAGAAAATGCTTCGCGTATACGATTAAGTGCTGCTTGTGCAGTTTTCCAATGCTCATCTGCGCCTGCGGGATCTATACCCCCTTTAAGTTCACCAAGGGCGATAACGTATGGCGCAACTATAGATGGTTCAATGGCGCTAGATTTGTTGGCTACTAACTCTGCTGGGGCTAGGTTAAACAAACACAGATCCACATTACTTCTAACTAGCGGGACAGTCAGGTTATAAATTAGTGTACGATTACCAATCTCGCTTTCCCAGCTTATTCCCCGTAAAGATAACTCAATTTCTGAGTCATTATTTGTCATGGCGATCCACTTTTTACTCTTTAAGTGTTGCCAGTGGTATCTTGTACCTGCGATCGTAAGAGTGGAGAGAATTGCACGAGTCAGCTTTCTTTGTGCCAATGCACCTCCAATATTTCGCATTGATCCACCAAGTGTGTCACCACGAGTCAGCAAAAATCTAAAAACCAATTCTTCTAGAAAGTTTGCACCTTCTGGCTCAAGAAAATTTTTGATTAGACCATTTACAGCTTCTACCTTATCTTCTGACATCAGGTGCGCTAGAGATTTGTCAGATAAGCCTGCCGCAGTCAACAGCCCCATCTCGATGCCCTTAATCTTTAATAATTCAACAGGACTCTCAGCTTGAGCAGCAGCTTCTTTGAGTGCCTTTGCTTCTGCGATGAATGGCGTAGCACGTCGATTTTTCTCCAGTGCAAAGGACACAAAACCTGCACGGATTGCTTCATAAGTTGTTATAAGATCATCAATGGATTGAAGATGATTACGATAGGAACACATAGAAATTCGAATTATGGCTTTTTCCATACATAAACGCACTTCCGTAATGGATTACGTCCATGATTTCCCATTTGCTGGCTACTATTACCTTTATCACTTGGCAAAACAAGAATATTTTCAATAACAAAACCTAGCTGTTGGGCGAAATCAGAGAGAATCATATCTACTGAAATGCTTGCGCCTGCATAGCGAACGTTGTCGTTAACCATGAATAAAAGTGCCCCTGGTTTAAGAACACGAAAACATTCTTGGATTACACACGCCATCTCATAAAAATATCCTCTGACCATTCTTGGTATACCATTGTTATTCAATAGACCCTTTGCTTTTTGGTTATCTAGATATTTCAAGATAACCTGTAATAAATTCTGTGAATCAGCAATAGTTAAGGCTGTTTTCCAGTCTGAGTTGATAGTCAATAAATCTTTGGGGCGATTTTCAACTGTACAACTTAGCATTTCCTGACGAAGGTCAATTAACTCCTTTTCAGAAATACCAAGTAGAGCTAGTTCTAGTGCATAAGTGCGAGTATAGTCGTATCGATTGCAATAGGGGGGGGATGTGATAATTGCATCATATACGGCATTGGCTAGGCGCGGCATAATCTCAAGACAAGATCCTCCATAAAGATGAATTTGACCTTGAATATTTTTAATTGGGAAAAGCTCAATTTGTTGTGTAGAAGGCAGTAAGTCATCAATAATTTCACTTATTTTATTGGCGATCGCATTATCAAACTCTAGAATTTCGCCTTTATTGAAAGGTTTCTTGCTCTGTCCACGACCGGAACGATAATCCCAACGGAGGTATTGCCCATCTTTACGTGTGTAACTTATGGATTCTAAAACGCATAGTAAGGCAAAGTTTAAAACGGCTTGGACTCTCTTATTTTCTCCTTTGCAAGCTTCAATATACTGCTCAATTGCATTTCTAGTTAGTTCAGCATAAGCTCCTTTTGTGATTCTCAATTCTGGTAAGTCTTTTTTTTGATCGCACTGCTTCCAAACCTGTAACTTTGACCAATTTTTTATCCTCTCGAAATCTTCAATGGTAAATTCAGAATATAAAAGCTTTTTAGCATTAATTATTTTTTGGCCAATGGGCAATAATTCAATGCCGTCAGCATCTATCCCAGTTTCTCTAGCAGCAAATAACGCAGTTCCACTGCCTGCAAATGGATCTAAAACCTTGCCTTGAGTAGTTTTATATTGTTGCAATAAATATTCTATAAGAGATGCAGAAAAAGCTTCTTTATATTTGTACCACCGATAGATAGGTCTAGTTTTGTTAGCTTGAAAACTAACTATAAGTCGTGTCAATGAAGGATGAACCAAAAATTTATTATGGAAACGCTGATGTAGTTGCCTATCAAGGTTGTCAATTTCACCTAAGCCATCATTTTCCATTTCAGAGACGGTATTAGAGACACTTGCTAGGCTGATCACAGATGAATTTTCCTAAAGAATTAACTAGTCAAGTTAGTATAGTTCTAAATTTTAGGGGTACATATATCATTCGCCCAAACTTTACAAAATGTCATACATATACAAAATTTTATACATGGCATCTATATCTATATCTATATATTATAGATTTTCGTAAGTATATCTACTAGAAGGTTTCAGCTAACCAAAGACAAGCAACTTTTACAGGTTGGATTAGGCGCGATCGCAAACATTTACTTGCAATTTAATTTACCAACACTTAAGCTTTCATAATCAAATCGCTACGGATTCATCCGAATCAAGTCGGTTAAAATACTATCCAAGCTGCCGTTAACTTGAATCCGATCAATCTTCTCTGCAATTCGCTCTAATACTTCGAGTTCCTTCAAACGCAATGCAACGGGGTTATCCTCCATCACTTTGGCAGTGTTTAGCATACTGCGAGTAGCGGCGGTTTCTTCTCTACGTCTGACTACATTTGCTTGAGCGGTTTTTTCTGCCTCGACTACCTTGCTCAAGATAGCCTTAATCTCACCAGGTAAAATAATATCTTTGACACCTACAGAATCTACTTCAATTCCATAGTCTGCGGCTTTTTGGCGAATGTATTCAGATATACTTCTATCGATCGCACCTTTATCTTCTAATAATGCATCTAAACTTCGTTCGCCGATCGCACCACGCAAAGCAAACTGTAATTCTTTGTATAAGAAGCCGGAAATATCTGATAAGGTACTTTTTGCTCTCAATGGGTCTTGGATGCGGAAGCCAGCCGTTAAATTTAACCGCAGAGGTACTTTATCTTTAGAAAGGATGTCTTGACCGGATACTTCCATATTTTGTAGTCGTAGGTCAATGGTTTCGGTTTGAAAAGAGCGACCAAATAACCACCAAGCGTGTACTCCTGGCGATCGCTGCCCTTGATACTCTTGATTTACATATACTAATCCGATGTGCTGTGCCGGAACTTGGCAAATATGCAAACAATTGCGACTGAGCAATTTTACTTCTGTTGAACCCTCAACCAACTCAGCCACTAAAATTGTTGATCTTGTGGCTCAGTCTGGGAAAGCCAAACCAGTCATTGGATCACTGATATATAACCCTAATGTGAGACTACGCATTGCTTCATCCCAAATCGGGATGAGCGGCTCTGCTTGATCTACCCAATAATCGAATGTAATCAAGCATTGAACATTTGACCCCAAACCAATGCAAGTCCGCGAAAAAGCTTCGCGTGGTTCTGTCTGAGTGTCAATAAACTTCATCTCTGTCCAGACAATTCTGGCAGTTTGGCGCTTGATGGTAAAGATTTCTCCTCTTGCAATCACGTCGCGGCTGTCGTCTTCCATGATTTTCTTCAAGGTGGATTTTAGCGGAAACTGGCTCCAGTCGTTGGGAGGAAGGCGATTAAAAGATACTTCTAAGCAGCAATCATCGTCAGGCGGTTTTTTATCAAGGAACTTGAAAGATTTCTCTTGTGGCTCAAAAACCCAATCCTGGGGAACGTTGAAGCGAACAGACCCTCTATCTGCTACAAAAATTTTGTAGCCTGATGGAGATTCCCAGCGATGGTCAGGTTTCAGTTCAAGCGTTTCTTTAATCCACTGAAGATTGCTTTTTTTACGCTTTGCCATAGTGTTTTTGTTCTCTCTGCTTGAGGGGGCGATCGCCTAGCTTGAGTCGTAGGACATCAACCACTTCGTTAATGTTATCAAATTGCTATGACAACATCACGATTTTAACCAAGCATCAACTTGGCATATCACATTTCTTTCAACTATTTTGGGTACTCTAGCATTTAGAGGTAAAGTTTCTAACTTTATCATAATTAATTAACTTAATATCCTTAACATCTTTCTTAAAAACCCATGAATCAACCCCGACTAATCATTCTTTGTACAGGCAATTCTTGCCGCAGCCAAATGGCTGAGGGATTTTTGCGAGAATTAGCTGGCGACTTATTTGATGTCCAAAGTGCAGGTATGAATCCTGCTACACAGGTGCATCCCCTGGCAGTAAAGGTCATGTTAGAAGTAGGTATTGATATTTCGGAGAATACCTGTAAGCACATCAATGCTTTCTTTGATGAGCTAATTGATACCGTTCTTACCGTCTGTGATCATGCTGATCAGAGTTGCCCTGTTTTGCCTTCTTCAACTAAGCGCCATCACTTCGGTTTTCCAGATCCAGCCGATGCTGAAGGAACTGAGGATGAAAAACTAGTTGTGTTTCGTAGAATCCGGGACGATATTAGTCGTGTGTTTTTAGCATACATTGCAGGAAGACGTGATGCTCTATAATCTCTACTATAAACACCCAGCCCAACCATACTGAGTATGTTTGACTTACCTATGGTCATAATACAAGCTCTTGCCGATCGCCAGGATTTATTTATAGCGCTGATTGATCGAGCCGGACGGCTTTTGTGGGCTAACCAGACGTTTGCTTTATACAGTAAACTGTCAATTGAGGAATTGCTTGGGCAAAAGTTTTTCCAGATTTTATCATTAAATTCTCAAAATTTACCTCAACAAACCTATATTCGAGAGCAGCTAATCAAAGGCGAGAGCTTTAAGTTTGAGTTTGCTTATGACCGTAACGATTATCTCACTCAATCATGGCTTTTGATGGATGGGCAGCCGATTAGTAATTCAGAGGGAATTATCAGTCAATACTCTCTTCTGGCAACAGATATCACTCTACGAAAGCAAACAGAAGTTGATCTCAAAGAGGCAAAAAATCTGCTAGAGCAAATCAATCAAGAACTGGAAATGCGTGTTCAACAACGTACATCTGCACTTATTCAAGAAAAAGAGAAAGCAGAACAGGCACTCAAGCAACTCCAGCAGATGCAAATACAACTTATTCAGACTGAAAAAATGTCGGCTCTGGGCAATCTTGTGTCTGGGGTAGCTCATGAGATCAATAATCCAGTGGGCTTTTTAGCAGGTAATCTGCAACCAGCAAGAGATTACATACAAGACTTGTTTGGCTTGATTGATTTATATCAAGAGAAATACTCCACTTTTGATCCAGACATTTATGCTGAAATTGAAAAAATTGATTTGGAATATTTGCGAGAAGATTTACCAAAGCTAATTAGTTCTATGGAGGAAGGGGTACATCGCCTCAAAGACATTAGTGCCAGTTTGCGTATCTTCTCACGAACTGATAGCGATCGCCCCATTTCTTTTAACGTTCACCAAGGTCTAGATAGTACTTTATTGATTCTTAAACACCGCCTAAAAGCCAATGAAACTCGACCGGAAATTGAAGTGGTGAAAGACTATGGAGATTTACCCTCAGTAGAATGTTATGCCGGACAACTAAATCAGGTCTTTATGAACTTGTTGGCAAATGCGATCGATGCTTTAGAAGAATCGAAGCAGGGATGGAGTTTTGAAGATATTAAAGCCAATCCTCATCAAATTGGAGTTCGCACAAAATTATCTAAAGATCGACAACGGGTTTTGATTCACATTTCTGATAATGGGCCGGGCATGATGCCAGATGTGAAAGAATGTATCTTTGAGCAATCTTTTACTACTAAAGCAGTGGGCAAAGGAACAGGATTAGGATTAGCGATCGCTCGTCAAATTATTGTTGACAAACATGGCGGCAATTTATATTGTTGTTCCAAACCTGGTCAGGGAGCAGAATTTATTATTGAACTTCCAATTTGATAACAATTCTACCATACATCATCTATTCTTTAATATTAGCTTAAAGTTTCTCTTGATAGATATTCATTTCACTTTCTTCTCACCCTGAAGTATATGATTGCGATCGCTTAGGTTGGGTCGTACACTTTGTTAGCTAGTAGTAGGGTACGTTGTCGCACAGCGCAAGGCATCACTGCATAGATAGCTAACTCTTAAGCAACGCCGTAATCTGTGTATTGCCTTTTATACGGAGGCTGCAATCCTAAAACAATGTCGTCTTTGGCTACACCCATCTTAACTAACTCCTCAGCAGGATTCTGATCTGTTAAGTTCTGCTGAAGCCATATTTTCCCATTTTTAATGTCAAAATGAATTACACATCGATAAATGCGATCAAATTCTTGCCAACCTACATTCATCCACTGATAATGATCTCGCTCTGTATCGAAGATCAGTTGAGCCTCGACTTCATCATCTAAAACATCGTCACTAGCATAATGAGTGAGCAATGTTTGAATATATTCTCTATATTTTGCTATTTTATCCATTGCACAATCACCTCATTTACTGGGTCGTAGACAACTAACAAAACTTCATATATTTGTACTGCTGTCTGCGTAAATTCAAGTTTAAAGAAAGTTCGATAGGCATCTACTGGAACTACCAAATATAATACTCGCTCTGGCTCGGTTGATTTCAGTGCTAGACAATAACTGAGGAATTGACCTAAAGCGGCGTAGAAATCTGTAATTGCAGAAGGATTCAGAAAGCTCTTAATCTCGATTGCTATTTTCTCACCTGCTCTCTCGGCTGCAATCAGTCTTTCTGCACCCAAATCAATCTGAAAGTTGACGTTACCAAATTTAAATTTGAGTGGATCATCTGTAATTACCCATTGCTCTTTTTGTAGAGCTTGTTTAACTGCTTCGTGAAAGATATCCTTTGCTGACACAGATAAAATTAAATACTTATACATTCATGATCGTACTCTTTTTGCTGAAAAAGTAGACATCTTTGCCAGCATAACAGTAGAGTGCTTTGGCAACGCACGTTACAAGAGGGATGCCGCAGCTACTCCCCTCATAGACATCGCACTGAGCCGTATAACATTGCAGTTGAGAACCAGACCAATATCTCTCGACAGTCCGCTCCAACAGAATGTTATAGTGCCGCGTGATTTTTTGCCAATCTTAACTCAGAACAAAAACTTATCGACAGCATTAGAAAAAATGTATAAAATCGAAAATTTGGGATGCAGCCTAAACTATCACTATCACATCATCGTTTGACCCAAAATCAGCAGCAAAAGAATTGAGCCAGAGCCATCCCCTAACTTAATAGCGATGTCTACGACGGGCTGCGCCTACGCAAAAAATTTGTAAGTTGCGTCTCAATTCTACATAGATAGATGCTATATATCTTCCTGAAGGAAGATATATTTTCCAAAAAATTACTTTTCTTAGACTATAGATTTAAAAAATAAATAGTTGACATACATTTCATTCAATGATATCCATCAAATAAATTTTATAAATCTTAGTTTTTTGTTAACGTTTAACAGGTATGATGCCAGAGTAGCAAATGATCATGATTCGGACTTAGACATCTAGGGATAGTTGTGTCATCCAAGAAAAAAGCCCTAGATTTATTCCCCAAGCTGCAAAATGTAGCCAAAAGCAACCACTGAATTAAGTAAATCTTTAAGGTAATAAGCATGACTTATAGTATCGATTCAGCACGCAAGATTTTCTCTAATACTCAAGTGGCAGATGCTGTTCCAGCCACTACAGCAAAGTTTGCTGAACTCAACATTGACGACCAACTGGCATTTCTCTGGTATGCCTACGCTGAACTAGGTCGGACAATTACTCCAGCTGCTCCCGGAAAAGCAAATCTCCAATTAATGGAAGGTATATTCAACGATATTAAGCGGATGTCTCATGAAGAACAAACGCAATTAATGAGAGATTTGGCAAGTAATGCTGATGTTCCTATCAGCCGTTCTTATGCTTACTTTGGTGTTAACGCCAAGTTGGGCTTTTGGTGGCAGTTAGGAGAGTGGATGAAACAGGGTATCGTCGCTCCTATGCCAGTCGGCTATCAAATGTCACCTCAAGTTAAAGCAGTTCTAGAAGCAGTTCAGCAAATCGATCAGAGTCAGCAAATTACCGTACTACGCAATACTGTAGTAAATATGGGCTTTGATCCGGCTCTGGGTGACAACCAACAGGGACAAGTCATAAACTTTAAGTTTCAACGTGCATCCCTAAGCCCCAAATTTACTATTGAGGGAGTCACACAACCAACAGTGCTGAAATACATCGAAGCTATGAATGCAGATGACATTGAAGCTGCTGTTGCTTTATTTGCTAACAATGGTGCGCTGCAACCGCCTTTCCAAAAACCAATTGTTGGTAAAGAGGCGATCACTTCCTACTTACGAGATGAAGGCCAAGGGTTAGTGATGAAGCCAACCAAAGGCATTTCGGAAATTATTGAAGATGGTTATACACAGCATAAAATTACTGGTACCGTCGAAACTCCTTGGTTTGGAGGTAATGTTGGGATGAACATTGCCTGGAGATTTTTACTCGATCCTCAAGGTCAAATTTACTTTGTGGCTATTGACTTACTTGCTTCTCCTAAAGAACTGCTTAACCTAACCCGCAAGTAAAACTTCTTTGGTTTGGATTTGGAGTACTTCCTCTTAATATCAAGGCAATTGCGCTTGTCTAAGGTGATGTTTTAAAAGGGTTTTTGCTTTCATAATTAGCACAGCAAATCATGTCATTACATAGTTAAAACCTTGATTTGGCTTTGCATTTAACCCAATGCAGAACTACAAAAAATGTACCTTTCGGGACTTTTGAAACATCATCTAAGCGCCATGATTCTGATTAAATAAGATATCAATTCAAGCTCGGTTCTAGATGAACCGAGCTTTATTAAAATGTAGTCAAACTATTGTAAATTAGCTGTTCACTCAAATCAACCTCAGCCACGTCTCCCAATTCAAAAGCTGGAGTAGAAACAGTGAAATTTACTAGTACGTTTATTATCTAAAATTTTCCCGAAGCTAATACCAATTCACGAAAATCTTGATACATATAGACTTTTCGTAGGGGTTTAGCAGTGCTCATTGGTGTCAACTTAAGCTCAAACACTAGAATTTATCGTCGTTTTAGATCCCCCAACCCCCTTAAAAAGGGGGCACAAGATTCTAGTTCCCCCTTTTTTAAGGGGGGTTAGGGGGGATCGAAAAGCTAGGCGGTACATGGAAAAATTTTCACTCTTCTTATCAGAGTAAGCTTTCACGTTAAGTTGACACGTATGAGCAGTGCTAAACCCCTACCCACGCATTTGTAACTTTATTAAAGTGAAATAGTATAAGTAGAGCGTTTCACGACTGCAAATAATCGTATAAATCTATTCTTGCCTTTCCTGCTGAATAAGGCAGCAATAGTCTGATAAATCAGAGCTTGAAAACAAGACTGTTGCTAACAAAATTTTATTTTTAATCCCTGACAATCATCATAACTGTTCATTGCAGCACAAAAATAAATATGGATAACGTCGAATTTAGTTAGCAAAATGGCATTTGACTTACTCAAAAAGGCATTTGACTTACTCATTCTGGTGTTTTCCGCAAGTAAAATGGCATATTACTTTCTTAAAAAGGCATTTGACTTACTCAAAATGGCATTTGACTTACTCATTTTGGTGTTTTCCGCAAGCAAAATGGCATTTGACTTACTCATTTTGGTGTTTTCCGCAAGTAAAATGGCATATTACTTATTCAAAATGGCATTTTACTTACTCATTTCAGTAGTTCGCGCATTTGATGATAACTATGACTATGTATCAAAAACCGTTGCAGATTTGCCGAAATTCTCTCAGGCTGATCAATACGGAAATACTTTAAGGTAAAGAAGATTAACCGTACTGGATTACAAGGTATATATCATGGCTCGTAGAAAAAGAACTTCTTTAGTGTTAGAAAAAGCAGTGCGTCGTGCAGCTAGCGTCAACTCAATTAATCCGAGTTTAGATTTAGGCAATGGACTCACCTTACCTGCCTTTTCAATTCTGATCGAGACGATGCGAACTAGAGAAAATGCATATAACAGTGCGCTTTCCAGTTTGGATAAATTGTATCATGAAATGCTGGAAACAGAGGGCGAGTTGGGAGATATGACAGAGCATATGCTAATGGCAGTTGCAACTCGATATGGCAAAAGCAGTGTAGAGTATGGCATGGCGGGAGGAGTTCCGAAGAATCAGCGTCGTAAGAGACTGCGAGGCGAGTTGCCAACTTTCATTGATGAGCAAGTGTCATTTGTTGCCAGCATGGAGGACAAGAATGGAAAGAAAACAGCAGCAACAAATTAAGATGTGCTCTATTACTCAAAGTTTTGTCAAGCCCAAATAATTGTGTAGGCGCAGCCCGTCGTAGACATCACGGTTTCTCTAAAATAATCTAATAGTGAGGTTCAAATGCTAGCTACATTATCTACTACGTCAACTAATCAAAGACAAGAATTGCTCAGTTATGTAGAAAGTCTTTACGGAGATATTAAAATTTCTGAATGTCCTTTTACAGAAACAGAAATTAACGAATTGTCAGAAACTAATGAACTGTTAGTTTATCTCCCTGCCAAACTGACGATGCAGCAACTTTGCGATCAGCTTGGCATCAGAGCCAATGTTAATTTTGAGCATGAAACTATGATTAAAAATTCTATGGTTTCAGAAGACCAATGGCTTATTGTATCTAATAGCAAAACGCCGGAGTTAATTAACGAAACCGGGCTTTTTGCCAAGCGAGTATATGAAGATGAAGGTCTGCATGGAATGGACTTTAGAAGATACATCGCATTTGCAGCAACTTTCAAATATCATTTTGGCAAGTTTCCTGATCAAACCTATTGGTGTTTCCTTTTATCGGGAAGTTACGACCGGAGTGGTGTATCTGTCATTGGCTTTGATTCCAAAGGCGTGCTAAATCATCACGGTTGGATGAAAAATTTCAAAGCTAAGTATTGTGGTTCGAGATATATAGTTATCGCTCCAAGAGTTGAAATACTGCGTTCTACAAAGTCATTAAAAAGGGCACGTCGCGGCAATGGAAGTGCTGATGGTAAAGAAGCGGGTATGGGGTAAGCGATCGCATGTCAGTAATCTCGGAATACGATTTATTTAGCTCTGATTTCTATGCATCTCCTGAAGCAACTTTAAACGATATGCGGCTAAATAATCCTGTTTATTGGTGCAGCCGTCTCGAATCTTGGGTATTAACACGCTACAAAGATATTTCCTCCACGATTCGAGATGCTAATTTTTCAGTAGATAGAAACGGACACATTAGCAGAGGCGGTTCAGATGCAGCACAAGATAAACTAGATTTTTGCAACAATTTCTTTGCCAGCTGGATGGTTTTTTCTGACCCTCCAAGGCACACATTTTTACGCAGCATCGCATCTCAAGTTTTCACTTCTCAAACGATGGAAAGCCTTCAGCCAACCATAGAAGAGTTTACTTTTGAACTAATTCAAAATATCAGAATTAGGGGACAAATTGAACTAATCCAAGATTTTGCAATTCCCCTTCCGGCTCTGGTAACAGCAAAGATGTTTGGCATACCGCGATCGCATATTGCAGAACTAAAACATTGGAGTAGTAGTATATTTATCCTACTTGGAGCCGAGAATGCTAGCGATGAGGCAATTAATACAACCTACCAAAACTTGCGAAAATGCATAAAATACTTTCAAAACCTAGTAGAAGAACATCGAAGTTCTCAAAGTGATAGTTTAATCAATCAATTAGCAAATGCTTCTGAATCTGGGTACAAACTTAGCAGCGAAGAAGTTGCAACAGTTTGTATTGTGATGATGGCAGGTGCTTACGAAACTACAACATATCTAATTGCTAATGGAATACTTGCACTATTGCAAAACCCTGTTGAGTTAAAGAAATTAAAAGAGAATCCAACTTTAATTGACAGCGCAGTTGAAGAACTATTTCGATATTGCGGACCGGCTTTTAGCGTAGTTCGTCGAGCTAAATTAGATACGCAAATCAATGGACAAAATATCCAAGCCGGGCAGAAGATTTATTGCTTTTTACACGCAGGTAATCATGATCCAGAACGTTTTCACCAGCCAAGCAAACTAGATATTTCTCGGCAAGACAACCGTCATTTAGGATTGGGATTAGGCATGCACTTTTGTCTTGGTGCAGTTCTAACTCGGTTGGAGACAAAAGTTGCAATTAATTCTCTGATTCAAAGTTTCCCAAATATACATCTAAATTCCTCCAAACTCGACTGGATACCTAATTTGGCAATGCGAGGTTTAAAAGAATT
>JBBSCU010000160.1:0-12825 GCA_038249935.1 Chroococcales cyanobacterium | reverse complement strand
CTGAATACTGGATTGTCGATTATGCTGCATTGGGCGGTAGAGAATTTATTGGCAATCCCAAACAACCGACTATTTTGGTTTGCTGTTTAGAAGAAGGTGAGTATCGCGTTAGTAAATTTCGAGGAGATGATCGTATTCAGTCGCCAACTTTTCCAGAGTTGAATTTGACCGCAGAGCAAATTTTTGGCGCTGGCACAGTATAGCTCAATAGACTGGACTGGCTCTCAGTGTTGGCGTTAATTTCTACGAAGCTAGGACTTACGCATTGACAATAAATACCAAATATGGATAAAGGTAAAAACCACATCTTTCGTAGGGGTTTAGCATGCTAAACCCCTACAGCATGGTCTAATTACGTAGTTTACCGCCGTAGGCATCAAAAGATAATTAGTAAAAGCCTGAAACAACCTATTTTCGTTAATGCACATCACGATGAATTTGTACAGTGCGTAAGTCCTATAAGCCACTCGTCGGTGAGAATTTTCAAATATCAAAGCCAATACCCAATAACTAAATACTAATAATTGGATTAATAATTGTTGGCATTGGCTGCAATTGTGTCTGATAAACCTTTACTAATCGCTCAATACCTTTGAAACGATAATCTCCCATTTCCTCGAAATCGCAGGGTTCTGAAAGCATTTTATGAGTGGCTTCACTAATCACGCATTCGCTAGGGGGACAAACTGCTTCCATCCGAGCCGCCAGATTAATTGTTGCGCCTAATGCCGTATAATCTACCCTCTGGGAACTACCAACATCTCCCACAACAGCCTTACCACTGTTAATCGCAATCCGTAATTGTAGAGGTTCGTGCCAAAAATTATTGGCATTCAAATGTTCGAGACGATTTAGCATTCCTTTAGCAGCAGCAACAGCGCGGTCGGCGTGATCTGGTTGCGGTTCTGGAGCGCCAAAAAATGCCATAATACAATCGCCAATATACTTATCTAAAGTGCCACCGTAAGTAAACACTTCTTTTAGCATCTCTTCAAATAAATTATTTAATAGTTGAGCGATCGCAGTTGGTGTTAACTGTTCCGAAATTGCTGTAAAGCCAACCAAATCGGCAAACACAATACTGATTTCGCTCTCAACGGGAGCTAAACGACCACCTGGCAATGCGCCTAAAGATATCAACTGCTGTACAACTGCTGGAGAATGATAGCGTTCTAATCGGTGACGAATCATCTCTTCAGTTTTGAGTTTCTCAACTAACAACCAACGCTGCACACTAGAAGCGACAAGGTTTGCTAAAGCTGAAAAAAAGCTCAGTTCTTCCTCGCCTTCATTTGCCCAATGGTAAGAAGAAAGATTGGCATCGGCGTATAATACACCCACAACTTTATTTTCATCCCATAAAGGCACTGCCATCGCGCTACGAATGCCTTTAACTAAAATACTCTGTTCACTAGCAAACCGTTCATCCTGATGAGTATCAGCAGTTTGAATCACAACTTTTTCGTCAAATACCTTTTGACAGATACTACGACTAATCCAACTACCATCAGAGGGGAGATGTTTGTGTTGAGAAACGTTTTTAGTAGCAGCATTCACTAACTCCAACTGGCCGGAACCATTGACATCAATTAATAATGCCAAGCGTTCAATACTATCAAGGTAACGAAAAACCACTTGTTGCACTTGAGAAAAAATCTCTTCTATAGATGCCGCAGCACAGAGATTTTTGGCTATGTCCACTAAGTCTTTGAGACGGGCAATGGTTTTGTCCTTATTATTAATGTTGCCATCTTTGCTATCAGCTGCAATCCATTGCTGTTGTAGTTGTTCAACATTATGAAGGATTGTTCTTTGCTCATTAATGTCCGAAGTTCCGGGATGCTCAGGTGTCGATTGTGAAACAGGGTTTGTAAGCAGCACTACCAGGCTAACATTGCCCAGCAAAATGACATCACTGTGATGTAACTCTTGAGGATAGCTAACAAGATATCTATTTACTTGCGTCCCGTTTTTGCTGCCCATATCTTCAATAGTCCACGCACCATTGGCTGTTTTCACAAGGCGAGCATGGTGACGAGATACGCCAGCAAAAGGTAAGTACAAGTTACATTCCGGCAAACGACCAATTGTAAATACATCTTGGTCAATTGCGATCGCTGTTTCGATATCTCTCTCTTGTAGGCGTAGCGTCAGTTCAGTCATGAGTGTGATATGATCCATCGAAGCTATAGGTACAAGGAACTCTCAGGTAAGTCATACCCTACACATTAACCTTCACCTTTTCTTTATGACACTGTTAACTGCATTCCGACAACTAAGTGTAGCAAATACTACTATGAGGAGGCAGGAAGGCCAGCTTTCTCAATTAGGTGGTAATTCCAAACTAATCTCACCCAACAACCCCTTGCGAAAATCTGTTAGAAGTTGCCTTGCAGCTCGCTCTACATCACCTTTGTAACGATGCTCCGCTAAGGCGTGCAAATAGACATCTCCGGTGTCGGATATAGAATCAAGTTGGTAGCGGGACTGTAATGGTTTTTTTGGTAACAAATCATCTGTAGCGACAGTTTCCAAGTAGTTCAATAAATCCACTAGGGCTGCTGCTACTAGCTGATTATCGTAAGATGCTTCACCAATATCATCACAAATGGCTAATTTTAAGGCTGCTTCTTGGTCTTCCAACCTGATAGGAATGACACCAGGAGCATCTAGCAATTCCAAATGGTCAGAAATCCGCACCCAACGCAGTTGACGAGTTACTCCAGGACGGGCTGCACTTTCTACTACTCGCCGTCCCAGCAGACGGTTAATTAAAGCTGATTTACCGACATTGGGAAAACCAATGACCACAGCCCGGACTGGACGCGGTAACATCCCGCGATCGCTTCTTCTTTGATTAAGTTGTACTCCAGCGGCTTGCGCTGCCCGTGCCACTTCTGCTATACCTTTACCATGTTGAGCGTTGGTAAAATAGGGGACTTCTCCCTGACGTTTGAACCAATCTGTCCAGAGCGATCGCATTTGCGGCGTAATCATATCGACTCGGTTAAGGATTAACACCCTTGCCTTACCCTCCACCCACTCAGCTATTTGGGGATGGTGAGTCGCTAAAGGAATCCGGGTATCTCGTACCTCAAACACCACATCTACCCGCTTCAACTGTTCTTTGAGCTTCTTTTCAGCTTTGGCAATGTGACCTGGATACCATTGAATTAGGTTTAATCTATAATTTTGAGTTATAGCCATAGTTGATTAAATAAAATTATTCATTATTACTGATCAATTATCGCTCCTATTTAGCTTGATGTAAAATTAGACGATTGCCATCGGGATCGTAAGCATAAATTTCTCTACCGTGGTTAGCAATAGAAATGTTGCCCGATGGGGGATATCCCAAAGCAGTTAGATGTGCGATCGCATCTTCCAAATGACTCACCTCTAAACACAAACTTATCTTACTTTTGTGACTTATTTCAAATTCCGATTCATGAGTATTCTTCGGCTTAAAAATACCTAATCGCAAACTCCCCAAATGAAACTCAGCATAAACATTTGGAATCAATGATACTGGTTTCTGCCCCAGCATTTTGGTATAGAAACTCACCAAATCCTCAAAATTAGTAGATGCTATAGTAGCGATCGCATTAGTATATTGGAAACTCATATTTCCCTTAAAACTCCTCATCCTCTCTGCGCCTCTGCGCCTCTGCGTGACATAATTCCTTAATATTAATCACCCATTTATAACAATTCTATCCCCTCCACTGTAAACATTAAACCGTTCCCCACGCAGAAATCCAATCAAAGTAATTCCGAATTCTTTAGCAACAGACACCGCCAAACTACTAGGAGCAGAAACAGAACAAACAATAGGAACCCCAGCAGTTGTAGACTTTTGCAAAATCTCAAAACTAGAGCGCCCGCTAACCAAAACAATATAATTATTCAAAGGTAACTCGTCACTAAGCAACGCTGAACCAATCAATTTATCCAAAGCATTGTGTCGCCCAACATCCTCACGCAGATTTAACAATTGTCCTTGAGCATCGAAGGTAGCCGCAGCGTGCAAACCCCCTGTAACAGTGAAAATACCTTGAGCCGCCCGGAGCTTGTCTGGTAAACTGTAAATAATCTCAGGTGTTACCTTGAAATCTGTGGGAATCACTGGACAACCCCGTAGACGCAAAGCTTCAAGACTAGCTTTTCCACACACCCCACAGGCGCTATTAGTGTAGAAATGACGCTCCAAAGGCTGTAAATCTGGAATCAATCCATGCCGCAGTTCTACATTTACAATGTTGTAGCGTTGCTCACCATCTACCAATTCATCTACGCAGTAGCTAATACGTCTGATATCTTCCCTGCGGTTAACAACTCCTTCACTGTAGAGGAAACCAGCAGCTAGTTCAAAATCCGCTCCTGGTGTCCGCATGGTGACAGCCACAGTCTTCTGGAGAGGAACAATGCGAATTTCTAAAGGTTCTTCGGTGGTGAGATAGTCTTGGCGAAGACGCATTTTGCCATTTTCCACCACCCAGACAGTTTCCTTGGTTTTGCTGCTAGTTTGGGTATTCATTTAATTACTATAATAAAACCGAATCGCTTGGTAACGAAATCACTATTTTATAGAAGATCGGGATCAATATTTAATTCTCGCAACTTAGCGGCTAGGCGTTCCGCACGTTGCTTTTCCTGTTCTGCGCGTTGCTTCTCCTGTTCCGCACGTTGCTTTTCTTCGTCCGCACGTTGCTTTTCTTCGTCCGCACGTTGCTTTTCTTCGTCCGCACGCTGTTTTTCTTCGTCCGCACGCTGCTTTTCTTGTTCTGCTAATTCTTGCGGTGTCAGCACTAACTGTCCTTGTGCTGTAAAATAGCGTAATTGATTATCCTGCACACCCAAATATAAATCTAACTGCTGACTCCATAACCAACCTTGGGGATTCGCTTCTATTGGTTGGTAATGAGCGTCTACTAAATGAAACCCCACAAATTCTAAATTATTGGGGTCAAACCAAAAATACTCTGGCGTGCGAAAGATATCTTGGTAGATTTGTTTTTTTAAGCCTTTGTCTGTGGCTTTTGTGGAAGGCGAAAGCAACTCGACAATGATATTGGGATATTTACCGTCTTCTTGCCAAATCACCCAACTTTTGCGCGGTTTTTTTTCGCATCCTAGCACCACAAAAAAGTCTGGTCCGCGAAATTCTTCTGATTTAAGTTGACGTTCGCTATAGTAAATCGTCAAATTTCCCGCCGCATAAAAGTCATGACGGTTTTGCCACCACAATTCTAAGCATTGTAATAACAGAATAATTTGGCGTAGATGTAAATCGCTTTCCAATGGTGGTTCGTCGCTGTAGATATCTCCTGGTGGAAATATTATATCTTTTGCTGGTTCTAATTCTTGGGCAACTGACATGACTTTCTTAGAGGTGAGACGATCAGATGAACACCTGCGGGTGGATGCACAGATGTAATTACTATCATAGGGGTTGCTGATTTATAGTTATGTGCGATCGCTCTGTATTAAGACTTCACTCTAACCCCAAAGCATCCAACAAAGAATTTAAATTTTCCCAAATGCCCGATTGCATTATCATTGATCAATCTAGGGTGCGATCGCTCCTGCGGGGTTATAACAATAGCGATGATTGCACTCACCAACAAACGTTGGTCATCAATGCTAGAATGTTGACCCTTAAGGCTACAACATTAAGCCTTAAGGTCATAATATTAACCCTTAAAGCTACAACCTTAAGGCTTAAGATTACAACATCAAGCCTTAAGGTTACAACATTAAGCCTTAGAGCTAGAACATCAAGCCTTAAGGTTACAACATCAAGCCTTAAGGTTAAAGCGATCGCAGGTGCAATGTCTACGACAGGCTATGCCTACGCTTATGCAACAATATTGTAGTTTTTGTGCAACTTAAACATAATATTATTTAAGAGAAAATCAACCCTTGGTGATTAAATACCGAGAAATTACGGACATAAGTAAAAAATTTAATTTAAAAGACTGCGCTTTTTGCTGAACCAGAATATAGATTAATTGAGACAAAATAGATTTGTAAAGCTTTAATATCTGTGCAAATTTATGTCTCGAAAAAAACGTAGTTCCCGGATTCTAGAAAAAGCTGAGTTTAGAGTTGCCGGACTGAAAGCTATCGATCAAAATATCAATTTTGATGATACTTACAACTTGCAAAACCTGACTCAATTAATAGAACACTTTCACGATACGCTTGATGATTATAACGCTGATATAGCGATGATTGACTCTTCTAAAACAAAGTTGGATGAGATGGAAAAAACCTTAAATCAGGTTTCAGACAAAATGCTGACATGGGTTGGTTGCAAGTACGGCAAAAACAGCAATGAATATGAACTTGCAGGTGGTGTTCGAGACAGCGATCGGATTCGGAAAAGCAGATTAACACGCTTGAAAGCTAATACAGATAAAACATCAGGTGAAAATAAAATAACCGCCATATTACCATTGCCCAGAAGTTTAACCGAGTAAAATTAAAAGTAATTAGCCAAATATGACATTACACATATAGCAAGTCTTATCAATTTTCTCAGGAATAATTCAGGACTGCTATATAATAAAACTTTGCATTAACCCAGAACTTCCGCAATTTTAAAATTGAATGACCCGTTTTATACATGATAAATTCGCCAAAGACTATCTAGAAGAACTATTAAAAGATTACGGGGAAGTCAAAGCATCAGAAAAAGTATCAGGAGAGATTAAAGAAATAGATGTTTTATTCACTCCTGCTAAACAGCAAAGCTGTAATATACAAATACTGGGTTTGCTAGGAAGATTTGCTGAACATACGGCGCTTATAGAACCATACCGCAATCCAGCTTCAACCGATGAAATCTGCGACTGTCTTCTCAAATTATTAGAAATCAAGGCTCTCTTGCGACGAGAAGCTAAAGCCAATAAAACCAAACTTCAGGATTCAGAAATTCCCAAATTGTGGGTTCTGACTCCAACTATATCTGAAACTAGATTATCTAGTTTCAGAACTATGCAAAAAGCAGATTGGTTATCGGGAGTGCATTTTCTCCCAGATGCCTTGCGGACAGCAATCGTCGCAATACACCAACTACCCCAAACACCGGAAACGTTATGGTTAAGGCTTTTAGGTAGGGGAAATGTGCAGTCACAAGCAATTATCGAGTTGCAAGGGTTAGCATTAGATCATCCATCCCAAAAAGCAACTCTTGAGTTAGTTTACAACTTGCGCGAAAATTTGAGAGTAAATCAAGAATTAGAAGCAGATGATCGGGAGTTAATTATGCGACTAGAACCACTTTATCAAAGAGACAGAGAACAAGCCAAAGAAGAGGGAAGACAAGAAGGAAGACAAGAGGGGGAACAAGACTTAATAGTGCGTCTACTCAATCGCCGTATTGGTGAAATTGATGCATCATTAATCGAGCGAATTAAAGGCTTATCCATTGAACAATTAGAGAATTTAGGAGAGGGATTGTTAGACTTTTCTAGTGTTACTGATTTAGAAGCTTGGTTAAACCAACAATTTTGATATGTACGATATAGAATACCTGTTATACTGATGAAATTTTTGGCAGTATTTCGGTTAATTCATTGCAGCCTTAGTAGCACATTCCCTTTTGTCCAATGTACTTGCTAGTTTTCGGAAAAGCGATGCCTACGGCGGTAAACTACGCTGTTGACCAATTTTTTGTCGCTTGAATTCAAGTTCAACATCACTTAAAAAATTCCCTAAATCAAAACAATAAATTTTACTATAAAAACACATTTTCAGTATATTAACTGATAAAACCCGCGATTTTACATTGTTAATATGTAATAGATAATATAGCATCAGCTATTTAAACTAGAAGGTAAAGATTCAAATCTAAATGACTATAAAAAAACCCTTGGCTATCAATCAGCTAGAGGTGGGGCAGATAATTCGTGATCTGCGGCTTTTGACTGGGCTAACGCAAGAACAGTTTGCAGCCACTTTAGGTGTTACTTGTACCACAATTAACCGTTGGGAAAATAAACGCTCTAAACCCTCGCCGTTAGCGATGAGGAAAATTGAGCAAATGTTGGAGAAAATGGGACAGAAGGGAACAGATTTACTAAAGAAGTATTTTTACAAAGATTAGTTAGTAACAAGCGTACTTACAATCATCTCGGCTTAATGCAAAATTATTCTAAACATTTTAATGTCCGTGTTATAAATTATCAAAAAATATTATGAAAGTGCTTTTACCAGAGGGAGTTGAACTTCAAGGTTTTGAGAGAGAATTAAAAACAACTCTAGAGCAAGCACAACTTGCCGGTTATGCCCTTATGGGTTTTGCTTTTAGAGAGGCTTTCAGTTCAAGCCTTCACCAAATTGATGCTTTGGTGGTTATGGAGCCAGGAGTATTTGTATGTTTGGAGGCAAAAGGATATAAAGGTAAGTGGACAGGAAGCGCCAACGAAACATGGTTTTCTGATAATAAAAAAATTGAAGCTGTTGGCGGCAATCCATACATACAGGTTGAACGATACAGCCTAGTTATTAAAGATAAACTTCGGTCTTGTATATTTAAGGATATTCCTTTCTGGGTTAATTATTTTGTTGTCGCTCCAGATACAACAAAATTTGAAATAGAAGGTGCAGTTATTAATACTTTTCAATCTGGAAGATCAGTGCGAATTTGTAATCTATCCAGAATACAACAGATTTTAGGCAGTATTAGAACTAATGAAAATGTTGCTGCAAAATTCAACGAAGTTGGGATTAAAAAAATTATTAGCGAACTCACAGGAATCTCATTAGAAAAAATCGAAATACTTATAAATGTTCAGCCACCTGACCCCACTCCAGTAGAACATCCAAACCCTGTTGGCATCACTGTAGAACCACCTCCAGAAAAAGATACAATACCTGTTCGCACAACTGTAGAACCAACTCATAATAAATATATTCATTTTTCTAAAATCCTTTCTTGCTTTGTAGTAGTAGGAGTAGGAATATTTGCTGTTTGGCATTATTTTAATCAAACACCATGCGAAACCACTACTGAAACAAGAGTAAATAGTATTTGTTATAAAGATATTACTAAAAAACCTCTTGTTGTAGGCATTGTCACTTCACCTAAGCAGTATTCAGAATTTAAAACATACTTAAAAAAACAACTCGGTTCTCAAGCCAGAGATGTAGTAGTTGAAGGTAACTCTGAAATTACATATAAAGAAGCTCAAAATAATATTTCTAAAAACAAATGGGATATCGTGTTTGCTAACTCACCCATGAATGGAATGCGAGCTAAAGATAATAGTTACAAATGGTTAGACCGAATGTTTCCTAAGTATCCACCTACTTATCAATCAGCTTTATTTGTTAGGTCTGATAGTTCAATTAAGTCAATTAAAGATATTAAGTCTACAACAACTATCGCGCTTGGAGATTTCAATTCAGCTTCGAGCTTCTATATGCCTACCTATGATTTATATGGAAAATCTATGACTGTAACGGTAGGACATAGAAGTAGTAAAATTCGAGAGCTAGTAGCTAATAAACAAGCAGATATAGGAGCAGTTGTATACACTACAGTCAAGGATGATCCACAATTTCGAGTAATTCAAATTAGTAGAGAAATTCCAGGTACAGGAGTTTACTTATCTCCAAAATTAAGTCCTACTGTTCAAAAGCAGATTCAAAACATTTTAGAAAATGCACCTAAAAAAATTAAAGAACAGGCAAACTACGACATAGGAAAAGAGCCAGACTATAAACAATTTAGAACGATTGCATTACGAGTAGATCAAGTTTTGTCTTGCGCTAATTTTAGTAGAAATCCCGTACAATTTTTTTGTAACGCAACATCTCAAGGGATTCTAGGACGAGTAGCTGGTTTCACCAACCAGGGCAATGGAACGATTCGATTACGATTGGAACGAGAAAATCATAAAACCTGCCAAGTCTTTGTTTCTTCACAAATGCTGAACAAAATTACGGATGGTAGCTCACCAGAAATCATTAATAGAAAACAAGTCAATATTATTGGAGTAGAGCCAATAGAACTAGAAGATGGCACTTGTCAACTAATGATTGAAAACCCTACTCAGCTAGTAGTGTTACAACCTGGAGCTTAATGTTAAGCTAGCACTTTATTGTAAGAGGCATGATGAAAATCACTTACACAAAATTAGGTCGAGTTTTTAAGTAGCTGTTAGATCGCCCTTCACCCTATCCTTTCATCTCTAACCCTTGGGCTACATCAGTTATACTTTCTAAAAAGTTTTGGTTCCTGAGAATTTCGTAGAGGTTAATATCTTTCTCTAGAAGGCAAGCGTGTCCACTGTCAGAAAGTACCATCGTCGTAGCATTTGGTAAAATATTAGCTATGCGCTTGACTTCAGTCACAGAAGGCAAAAGCCGATCGCTAGCACCAGCAATTAACAAAATTGGTTGAGTTAATCGACGTAACTGCTCGTCATCAATCTCAAACTCTCGCAGTAAAGACAACCGCCAAAGAACGGTTTCTGACGGTACAGAACGCATAGTTCTCAAAAGTTCATGGCGATCGCTTGGGCAAATGCGTGGTAAAGATGCCAGAAATGGCAATAACCCCAGTGCGCCGATGTCATAAAGGTGTTGTGGCACCAAGAAAGTTAGTTGGGAAGCCCAATTTAACCAAGGGCGAAGTTGAAAGGCGGAAGCTGGGTTAATTAAGATAATTCGCTTAAATAAATGCGGTGCTTGAATCGCTACTTTCATCGCCAAACAACCGCCAAAGGACTCACCACACAGGTAAACTACTCTCTGGGAGCTTTTTTCTAATTCGGCGTGGAGCAGGTTTAATACGCTATTGGTTAACACATCCCAAGTGTTAAGGTCTTTTCGGGGAATCGCTAAACAGCGGACATCAAAGCCAGCTTCTAATCCAACGGTTTGCGATCGCAATAATTGACCTGTTCCATCCATTCCTGGCAAATATACCAATAGTGGATACTCTGGTTGTACTCGTTTAGGAGTCAGGAAACAAGGGTTTAGCTCAACTTCTTTTATAGTCATTAGTCAATCATATAAAACTTTTAGAATACTGATTGTTACTTATAAAAGCTTTGGTGTTTTTGATTCTAATAGCAACCTTGACGCAGTAAGTTGCTAATTTCGCCGTGACAGTGTTCTGTCAGTTCAGCTACAACGGTTCTGGCTTGTTTACCGTGATATTTTTTTGGTGTTGGGGCGTAATCCAATAAGGGCGACCAATTAACACCGCAACCCGACGATAAAATACTAAGGGATGCCAACCACCTTGATTAAATAAAGGTTCTGAAGGATCAAATATACTCAAAAGCCTTAAGGGAAAACCATCTTAAGATATAATTAATATTTTTTAATGATTTGCTTTCCAGTTTTCTAGGTCAGCTAAAGAGCGATCGCGGTAACGTCCATAACGCTCCTGCTTACTTTTAATTTTCGCACCCAGTTCAGGAAAAATTCCAAAGTTGGGCGGCATTGGTTGGAAATGCTTGGGCGAAGCGGAACTAATAAATTCTAATAACGCACCCATCATTGTAGTTGGTGGTAAAATCAAAGTTTCTTTACCTAAAGCTAACCGCGCTGCATTAATTCCCGCCAAGCAGCCACCCGCAGCCGCAGCAGTGTAGCCTTCAGTACCAATCAATTGTCCAGCTGCTAATAAAGTTGGGCGTTCTTTAAATTGCAGAGTCGGATGCATCAGTTGAGGAGCATTAACAAAAGTGTTGCGGTGCATCACCCCCAGCCGCACAAACTCCGCCTTTTCCAAACTGGGAATGAGTTGAAATATCCGCTTTTGCTCACCCCAGCGCAGATTAGTTTGGAATCCTACCATGTTCCACAGTTGACCGGCTTTGTCTTCTTGTCGCAACTGCACCACAGCATAAGGACGTTCTTCTGTACGAGTATCTGACAATCCTACTGGCTTTAGGGGGCCGTAGCGCATCGTGTCTTCTCCCCGGTGTGCTAGTTCTTCAATTGGTAGACAGGCTTCAAAAAATTTTGCTGTTTCTCGTTCAAAACCTTTGAGTTCTGTTTGTTCAGCTTTGCAGAGTTCTTCTCGAAAATGCAAATACTGCTCTTTATTCATTGGGCAGTTGAGATAAGCGGCTTCACCTTTGTCATAACGTGATGCCATAAAGGCAATGTCACGATTAATCGATTCTCCGACGATAATCGGACTAGCTGCATCGAAAAAGCTGAGGTATTCCATCCCCGTAAAGCGGCGCAAATCTTCAGCTAAGTCAGGGCTGGTTAAAGGCCCAGTCGCCAAAACTACAATTCCTTCAGGAATCGCAGACACTTCACCCCGGCGGAATTCAATTAAAGGATGGCTAGATAAAGTTTGTGTCAAGTCTTGGCCAAATTGTCCTCTATCGACGGCTAGCGCTCCACCCGCAGGTACGGCGTGTTCATCAGCTTTAGAAATGACGATAGAACCCAGTTGGCGTAATTCTTCGTGCAGTAATCCAGCTGCGCGATCGCTTGCCATTGCTCCAAAGGAATTACTACACACTAATTCTGCCAAATGTTCTGTATGATGAGCCGGGCTAAAGCGTTTTGGACGCATTTCATGGAGAATTACAGGCACTCCAGCTTGGGCTATTTGCCATGCTGCTTCTGTCCCAGCTAGTCCACCTCCAATTACTTGTATCGGTTGTTGTTCCATAGTTAAATTTTTAATTCCTATATCATAAGTATCTATCAGTAGCGACAGGATAACGCACCATCAACAGCAGTAATTATAAATTATCTGTGTCAATTCCCTTTTCTTTGAGTTTAGCTAACAATTCTTGATAGCGATCGCGCTCTTTTTCTAATTCTTGTAAAGCCGCTTCCTTT
>JBBSCU010000159.1:0-12846 GCA_038249935.1 Chroococcales cyanobacterium | reverse complement strand
GTTGTAACGCATTTTGGCATAGTCTACCAGATCGTATGCGATCGCTAAATTCCATAACCACAAAATCACCCGAATATTTACCTCACCAGGAGTTTTCTCCAAGGCTGGTAGATTTGTTTGCCAAGTTTTTACCCAATCTTCTCCCAAAGTAGCGATCGCTTCTGACTCTAACCTTACTAAAATTAGTGGCAGAATTTCTGATGCCCGATCTACTAATTCTAAAGTTTTCAGATGTTCATCGAAATCTTGTGGTTTTGCTACTCCTAAACTTAGGGTATGTACCTCTGGATGACTCAAACAAAACAAATCATTAAACACCATCGGACTCAAAGGAGCGCAGAGATTTACTAATTTTGATGGAGGTTGACTCGACAATTGGTGTTCAAAGGTAAAGCGATCGCTCTTTTAGCTCGACAATTGGTGTTCAAAGGTAAAGCGATCGCACTTTTGACTCGACAATTGGTGTTCAGAGGTGGAGCGATCGCTCTTTTGACTCGACAATTGGTGTTCAGAGGTGAAGCGATCGCTCTTTTTGCTCGACAATTGGTGTTCAGAGGTGAAGCGATCGCTCTTTTTGCTCGACAATTGGTGTTCAGAGGTGAAGCGATCGCTCTTTTGACTCGACAATTGGTGTTCAGAGGTGCAACCTCCGAGTTCATACCATTTCACGAAAACCTTGATACACATAGATTTCTCGTAGGGGCATGGCATTGCCATGCCCCTACCAACGTATTTGTATCATTATTAAAGTGAAATAATATCAGAGGTCGAGCGATCGCCCTTTTGACTCGACAACTCGTGTTCAGAGGTGAAGCGATCGCACATTGCCTCAATGCAATCCTTGATACAGGCTACATTATTATTAGCGAAATTTCTCTGCTGCACGTCCAAGCAGCAACTCGTCGTCAGGCATCATCTCTGTAAAACCCAAAATGACTAACGAAGAACTGCTGCAAATTATTGAACAAGCTGCCAGAGACAAGGTGACAGAATTAGACCTTTCTGACAAAGACTTAACAACGCTGCCAGAGGAAATAGTCCAACTCACCAACCTGCAAACCCTCGACCTCCGCAATAATCAACTGAGCAGTCTGCCAGTGGAAATAGTCCAACTCACCAACCTGCAAACCCTACACCTCAGCAGTAATCAACTGAGCAGTCTGCCAGCCGAAACAGAACCCTTCTACGAAGCAAAGTTCTTAATTATTGGCGAAGGAGGAGCCGGTAAAACCTCTTTAGCCAAGAAAATTGCAAATGAAACCTACAAACTCCAGCCAGAGGAGAAATCAACCGAAGGTATTGAGGTCATCCAGTGGCACTTTACACAGCCTAATGGCCAAGATTTTCGTGTCAACATCTGGGATTTTGGCGGTCAGGAAATCTACCACCAAACCCATCAGTTTTTTCTCAGCAAGCGATCGCTCTATGTTTTAGTTGCCGATACTCGCAAAGAAAACACCGATATTTATTGGTGGCTGAAGGTTGTCGAACTCTTAAGCGATAAGAGTCCAGTTCTCATCATCAAAAACGAAAAACAAAACCGTGATTGCCAAGTTAATGAGCGCCAGTTGCGAGGAGAATTCAGCAACCTGAAGGAAATTCTGGCAACCAATTTAGATACTAATCGCGGTTTAACAGAGATTAAAAACGCTATTCAGCTTTACATCAGCAATCTTGACCATGTTGGTACACCTCTACCAAAACTCTGGGTAAGAGTCAGAGCAGCGTTAGAGAACGATTCCCGAAATTACATCAGCTTTGAAGAATACTCTACCATTTGCCGACTTAATAAATTAACAGACCGTAAAGATATGCTGCGTTTGAGCAACTATCTCCATGATCTCGGCGTTTGCCTGCATTTTCAAGACGAGTATTCTAAACTTAAACACTGCGTCATCCTCAAACCAGAATGGGGTACAACTGCCGTCTACAAAGTTTTGGACAATGACAAGGTTAAGAAAAATTTGGGTTGTTTTACCAAAGACGACCTCAAAGATATTTGGCAAGATGACGAATATGCAGATATGCGAGCTGAACTACTTGAATTAATGATGCAGTTCAAGCTTTGCTACGAAATTCCCGGTCATCGTGACACCTATATTGCGCCTCAATTGCTCTCTATTGAAAAAGCTGATTATAGCTGGGATGAATCCAACAACCTCATCTTGCGCTACACCTATACATTCATGCCTAAAGGTATGCTCACTCGCTTTATTGTCGAAATGCATTCCTTAATTGAACAACAAACCCTAGTTTGGAAAACAGGCGTTGTTCTTGTTAAAGACCAAACTCGTGCCGAAGTCATTGAAAACTACAATCAACGAGAAATTAAAATCCGCGTTGCCGGAAACCGCAAAAAAGAACTGATGGCTACTGTCACCCATGAACTAGAAAAAATCCATAAGTCTTACGAACATCTGCAATATCAAACACTTGTTCCTTGCAACTGTGAGAACTGTAAGGATATTCAAATGCCTCATTTTTACGACCGAGACGTGTTGTACAGATCCCTGGATGCGTGTAACTCCCAAATCCAGTGCCAGAAAAGCTTTCGTATGGTAGATGTCCGCAGACTGATTGACGATGTTTTATTAACTTCACCAAATCGACAAATCCTCATGTCTGAACTCGTAACCAGAAATAAAGTTTTTATTAGCTATAGTCACAAAGATCAGAAGTGGTTTGATGACCTCAAAATTCATCTAGAACCATTAATTAGAGAACAAAATCTCAAAGTGTGGGATGATACCCAGATTGAGCCTGGTGCTGTGTGGCGAGATGAAATCCAGGCGGCTTTGGCAACTGCAAAAGTAGCAGTATTGCTGGTAAGTCCAAACTTCCTAGCATCAAGCTTTATTAGTCAAAACGAGTTACCACCTCTGTTAGAAGCAGCGAAAGCAGAGGGAGTCAAAATTCTCTGGATACCTTTGCGTGCTAGCAACTACAAAGTAACACCAATTGAACAATATCAAGCAACACACGCTAGCGATCGCCCATTAAACAACATTGCGGCAGGAAGACGAGATCAAGCTTGGGTAGATATATGCGAAATAATCAAAGCAGCAGCAGTCTCTTAGGAATGTGGATTAAATAAAGTGCAAAAGTAGGGTGTATTAGCGGAGCGTAACGCACCATTCCAAGTTAAATAAGAATTGCACGTTATTAAATTTGCGTTCCTTAGTAAAAGATAGAGAAGATTTTCTCCTTTTCTTTAAGCCATTGAGTTCGATGGCTTGGATGACCTTTTGACGAAGGTCGTAACTGTAGGGTTTGGGCATAAACTGAAAATAGCTGTAATTGTTTACCTACAACACCTACAGCTGATACGAAGCAGTCAAAGCCACCGCCAACGCATCCGCAGCATCATCCGGCTTAGGAATCTGTGCCAAATCCAACTCCCGTGCCACCGCATCTTGCACTTCCGACTTATCCGCATTGCCATAACCTGTTAAAGCTTGTTTAATTTGAGCAGGTGTAAACTCTACATAAGGAAGACGACGCTGCCCCAACACTAAAATGAGTACACCCCGCGCCTGTGCAACGACGATAGTATTTGACATACGATAGAAGAATAGTTTTTCGATCGCCACTAAATCTGGTTGAAATTCCTCCATTAGGGTGTGTAAATCATCAAACAAGGTACATAGGCGCTGTGCCATTTCTACATTTGCCGACGTTTTAATTACGCCAAAATCCAGCATACTTACTGAAGTCTCTTGCACCTTATTGGGAACTTGTGTGTAGTTAATTACCCCAAATCCTAAAATTGCTAGTCCTGGATCTAATCCTAAAATTCGTTTTTCCATTAAATTCACTTTTACCAAGCCAGGGTATTGTTTTACTGGGAATACTGGCAATCTTGACGACTTGCTCTTAGGCTAATGGGATTGATAAATATAATAGTTCCACCCCTGGTGTTTAAACCAGGTGTCTACATTTCTGTTAATTATTGTTTGTAGCACTGCTCCGAATCATGTATGTCAATTGGTTTTCTCAGACAAGCCCTCAACGCCCTGCAAAAGCAGTCGCGCTCTCGTACTTCCCATCGAGTTAACCAGTGGTTCAAATGGTTATCCCCTGGAATATCGATAAAACGTTGGTTGTTAATCAGTGTTGGCGGTGTACTGCTGGCAAGTTTGGGGTTAGCTATCTGGATTAAACTGACCCCAATTTTTTGGCTGATTGAGTTGCTTAGGGGTTTCCTGGGAGTAATCACCAACATCTTACCCAACTATGTCAGTGGACCTTTAGTACTGCTTGGCGGCTTGCTGTTAGTGCTTTTGGGACAAACTCGCACCGTCAGCTCAATTACTAAGGTATTAAGAGCAGAAGGCGGTGAGGAACTCATCGATGTCTTGCTGGCCCATCGTCGATTGTACCGAGGCCCAAAAATAGTAGTGATTGGTGGTGGTACAGGACTTTCGACGTTATTGAGGGGGCTGAAAACTTACAGTGCTAATATTACTGCGATCGTCACTGTCGCCGATGATGGTGGATCTTCTGGGCGGTTGCGCCAGGAATTTGGAGTACTACCACCAGGGGATATTCGCAATTGTTTAGCAGCGCTAGCAGATGAAGAAAAGTTATTAACAGAATTGTTTCAATACCGTTTTCGGGCTGGAGATGGATTGACAGGTCACAGTTTTGGCAATTTGTTTTTAACGGCAATGAGTGATATTACTGGAGATTTAGAACAAGCAGTTGCAGCCAGTTCCAAAGTCTTAGCAGTCCGGGGACAAGTACTACCAGCAACTCTCAGTGATGTTCGCCTTTGGGCAGAATTAACCGACGGTCGCCGCATTCATGGGGAGTCTAGTATTCCGAAAGCTGGCGGAAAAATTGTCAAAATTGGCTGCATTCCAGCTAATCCGCCGGCGGTGCCAGCAGCTATTAAGGCACTTAAAGAAGCTGATTACATTATTATTGGCCCAGGTAGCCTTTATACTAGTCTGATTCCTAATTTATTAGTACCAGAAATTACCGATGCGATCGCTCAGTCAGATGCTCCCCGGATCTATATCTGCAATATAATGACTCAACCAGGAGAAACTGAAGGATATACTGTTGCCGATCACATCAGAGCAATTGATGCTGCTTGTGGACAAAGACGGCTATTTGATGCTGTGCTAATACACAAAAAATCCCCCTCGGAGCAATCACTTATCCGCTATGCTCAACAAAATTCCCATCCCGTTTTCTTGGATAGAGAAGCCGTAATTCAGCTAGGACGACGGATTGTTCCAGCTAATGTTTTATATGAAGATGAAACGGGTTTTGTCCGTCACAATCCGCAGAAACTAGCACGAGTGTTATTGCGGTGGTACGGTCGAGCTCATCATGGCAAATAAATGTCATTACTCATTTATTTAAACTAATGAGTAATGACTAATGACTAAATTATGAAAATTTTTCTTGCAGACACAGAGGCGACACTACGCTTAGGTATTATTCTCGGTGAATCCCTGACTCCTGGTAGTGTAATTTTATTAGAAGGTGATTTAGGCGCTGGTAAAACTACCCTAGTTCAAGGCATTGGCAAAGGTTTGGGAATTACTGAACCCATTGTCAGTCCCACTTTCACTTTGATTAATGAGTATACAGAAGGACGCATCCCCCTTTACCATCTAGATTTATATCGCTTAGAACTACAAGAAGTTGCAGCCCTGAATTTAGAAAGCTACTGGGAAGGTGTTGAGTTTATACCAGGAATTGTGGCCGTTGAATGGGCAAAACGAATGCCCTACAAGCCGGATAGTTATCTAAGTGTAAGTTTGATTTATGAGCAGGAAGGCACTCGGCAAGCTGAAATTATACCATTTAATTGTGCCATTGGCGAAGTCATTGCCGCTATTTAAGCTTATCTCCCCACTGAAGTATAAGGGATTTGATTTCTTTAGACCTCTTGCATAAATCAAAAATAAGAACCCCACCCCCTCCCTGCTTGCGGGGAGGGGTGGGGTGTTAGGGACTTTTGCAAGAGGTTTTTTTGATCACAAGAAAGTTTCTGCAAATAGTCGAGGGAGGATTTTACACTCGTTCTATCTGCCACTACCACGCTCACCATTGTAAGTTAGTAACATTGTTATCTCAACCAAAAATAAACGAAAGAATTATTCAACAGCAGATATGGTGGAATACGATTCAGTTAAAGCTAAAAACAGAGGCACAAATAGGTTGAGTTGCAAAATGATTCTTAACTGAACGGCATTGATATATTCAGGATTGGCATCTACTAGCTTTATTGCTGTAATAATCAGTTTTTTAACTGACTTGAATTGTGTGAATCAAGTAAATGTCAACTGTTGTTGGGTTAAATGAGAGTTTTTACAGAACTTAGTCAACTTGGTTCAACCAGATTAGTTCTTTACTGTCATTCAAAGAATTAATCTGGTTTATTTAACAGCAAAAGCTAGTAGAAAAAAGTTAAACAACAATCAACTTATGTATCAATACGGTTCAGTTAAGCCCGAAATCTTTGGTAGAGACGCGAAATTTCGCGTCTCTACAGGTTTAAAATCAATACCAAAAAACCTTAACTGAACTGTATTGACTTATGTATAAGTCATCTAACTTTCCTTACATTTAAGTAACTGGGCAAGAATAAATCAAACTATGTGACGCAATGTAAAATTAATTAATTTGGCTAGTGGCAAGGACTAAAACCCTTACTACAAACCTTTAATTATTCACGCCTACTCGCTTAGTATTCCCAAGTTAGATTCATAATCTATATATAAAAAGAAATTAATTTATGCTTTTGTCAATTAATTTAAAAAATTTTAACTAGCAACAAATTATTATATTGGCATCTGTAATTAGCTCTAATATCAATAAAAATTTAAATAACTATTTTCGTATTTATACAGAAAATATTGTAGAAATAAAATATATTATTATAATGTTCGCCAAATTACTCATAATAAACAGTTTGTAGTCGTGACTTCAGTCCCGAAAACTATGATTAAAGTGCTGACCCTTCTCCTTACAGAGACGCTGCGCGAAGGGGTGACGCTACGAAGACAGTTAGTCGCTATGGGAAGGGAGAACACCACGCTCATTGGTGTCAACTTAACGTAAAAGTCATGTCCCGCAAAGAACTGAAGTTCCTTGCTAATAGCTAAAGTCATCTGAAAGATGACTAAATATAGTCAAAAATCTTTAGTCTACTTCAGTAGACTTTAGCTAAAAGCCAGAGAACTTTAGTTCCAGGCGGGTGAGGGAGCCAACAGTTAAGCCATTTCTAGGCTTAAGTTGACACCTATGCACCACGCTAACTCACTACAAACGAACATTTTCTATTCAGCTTGCGTAAGTTAAAGAAATATTTAATACAAAAAAGTTAAAGCTTGACCTCGGACTTCCGTATTTACTTGGCCTTTGTCATAAACAATCTCACCGCCGACAATGGTAGTTGTAGCCCAGCCAGTAAGGTTCCAGCCTTCAAAGGGACTCCAACCGCACTTGGTTAAAAGTTCCTCGCGCCGGACTGGACGGTATGTGTTTAAATCTACAAGCACTAAATCGGCATCGTAGCCAGGTGCGATCGCTCCCTTATTAGGAATACCATAAGCCACAGCTACAGCTTTGGACATCCAGTTAACAACTTGGGCTACAGTACAGTGTCCTTGCATCGCCGCAGTTAACATCAAAGCTAGAGAAGTTTCCACCCCAGGCATTCCCGAAGGACTATTAGGATATTCTTGAGCTTTTTCTTCTAAGGTGTGTGGCGCATGATCTGTAGCGATAAAATCAATCACGCCATCGCGCAAAGCTTGCCAGAGAACTTCGTTATCATGGGGCGATCGCAAAGGTGGATTCATCTGTGCTAAAGTGCCAATTGTTTCATAAGCACTGGTATTTAACAACAAATGTTGTGGTGTAACTTCCGCTGTCACCCAACTAGGTTTATCTTGACGCAGCAAATCTGCTTCTTCAGCCGTTGACAAATGCAGAATATGCAGACGACGCTGATATTTTTTAGAAAGTTTTAATGCCAGTTGAGTTGCCAACAACGCCGCTTGATTATCTTGAATTTGTGAGTGAACGGCTGGATCGTGAATGTTAGCAAATTCTTGGCGGCGTTGGTTGATTCTAGCTTGATCTTCGGCATGAACGGCAATCAAGCGATCGCCTTTAGCAAATATCGCAGAGAGTGCTGTTTCGCCATCGACCAGCAATTGACCATGCATCGACCCCATGAAAATCTTAATTCCTGGTGTTGGCTTTGCCAAAAGCAAATCTGGGAGATTTTCTGCTGTTGCCCCAATAAAAAAGCCATAATTAACCAAGGACTTGTGTGAGGCACGTTCTAGCTTGTCGTCTAAAGTCTGCTGTGTCGTTGTCAGGGGGCGCGTATTGGGCATTTCTAAAAAGGAAGTGACTCCGCCTTTAGCACAAGCACAACTAGCGGTGAATAAATCTTCCTTGTGTTCTAGTCCAGGTTCCCGGAAATGCACCTGCGGATCAATAACTCCCGGCAACAAAGTTAACCCTTGTGCGTCAATTTCAGTGGCTAGTGTTGTCTGGGATATTTCTGGCGCAACTTCGACTATTTGGCGATCGCGCGTCAACACATCCCCAATCATCATCTCACCATTGGGTAAGATGATGTGAGCGTGGCGAATCAGTAAATTTTGTGGAGATGACATAGAGTTAACAAAGTTCAGATAGGGCGTTATGTATTACAGATAACTATGCTTCTAGGTTAAACTTATTTGCGATCGGAGTAATTAATTTTTAGCGATCGTTAAAAAAAGTTTATTTTTAATTTATGAAGAACCCCGTTAAAACGCGAACATCACTAGGAAATTAAAGTTTTCCCGTTAAGATTAACAGATAAAGTCTCACTAGGTGAGTTAATTACCTACATCTTTTTTTCAGTTAAGTAATTTCATGCAAAATCAAGTGCCTGATAACAACTCTAGTCAACAACCCGATAATTCATGGATCGCAGAGCTAGGTAGAACAATTATATTAAGCATTGTTCTAGCTCTGGGAATTCGCACCTTTGTTGCTGAAGCCCGCTGGATTCCTTCTGGATCGATGGAACCGACTCTGCATGGTACACCAAACCAGTGGGAAGCAGACAAAATCATTGTCGATAAATTAAAATATAAATTTGCTGATCCGCGACGAGGAGATATAGTAGTATTTTCACCTACGAAAGAACTACAAAAAGAACAATACCAAGATGCTTTCATCAAACGTGTAATTGGCTTACCTGGAGAAAAAATACAACTTAAGGATGGCAAAGTCTATATCAACAACAAACCCCTGCCAGAAACTAATTATCTTGGCTCTGGGCAGAGTACAGTAATTGATGTTTGCCAATCAGGACCACAGCCACCTTTTTTGGCGAAACCTCAGACCATACCATCTGACTCATACTTAGTACTAGGTGATAATCGTAACAGTAGTTATGATGGCCGCTGCTGGGGTGTTGTCCCCCGCGAAAATATTATTGGACGTGCTGTAGTTCGCTTCTGGCCTCTAAAGCATATTGGAGGAATAGATAAATCACCAATATATCCATAAGTAACAAAAGAATTTTGAATTAAAGATTGGAGACTGCTAAATCATCAATATTTAATCCAAAATCCGTCTTAAAAAGTTTGCTACGGAGAAAAATCTTCCTTACACGCCAGTTTGCACAACGGGGAAGCAGCCGTTTGAGCGGGTTTCCCGACTTGAGGGGACTGCTGTGGGAAAATACGCAAGCGACTGGCTCAACTTTTGTCTCCGACACGCTACGCGAACGCAAAATCTAAAATCCAAAATTGCTATGATGCCTTACCTAGCCAAAATTTTACTCTATCCGGTTAAATCACTGGATGGTGTTGAAGTTGAGAACGCTAGAGTTCTTGCCAGTGCTGCATTACAGTATGACCGCGAATTTGCCATTTTTGACGATCAGGGTAGATTTGTCAATGGCAAGCGTCATGCTAAAATCCATTTACTAAGGGCGCAATTTGCCCTCTTAAATAGAACTGTCTCGCTGCAAATCCCAGGCGGCGACTCACAAAAAATTTTTCATCTGGACGAGGAACGGCAAGGGTTAGAAGCAACTTTAAGTGATTTTTTTGGGTTTGCTGTTACATTCAGGCAAAACTCTCTGATGGGGTTTCCTGATGATACAGACTCACTTGGCCCAACAGTAATTAGTACAGCAACGTTGGCAGAAGTAACCTCTTGGTTCCCCGGTTTAAGTGTAGATGAAATGCGTCGTCGAATGCGTGCCAACATTGAGATTGATGGTGTATCGGCATTTTGGGAAGATCAGCTATTTAGTGAACAAGATGATTTAGTCTCCTTTCGAGTGGGAGATGTAGACTTTTTTGGAGTTAAACCATGTCAGCGTTGTATAGTCCCAACACGCGATTCTTACTTAGGGGAAGCTTACCCAAACTTTCAAAAAATCTTTGCAAGCCAGCGACAAGCAACTCTACCAAATTGGGTTGCTTTATCGCCTTTTAATCACTTTTATAGATTGAGTGTCAATACCCATTTACCCTCATCCTCAGCCGGAAAAATTTTACAAATCGGCGATGAGGTTAACATACTTACACCCACAGTCCTTAATGATCCCCCTTAATCCACGCCAGTCGCTCATGGGGGAAACCCCCAAGACGGCGCGGCTCTCCTTAAAAAGCAGGGCTGTTTCATTCCCCAAAGATTCCATGACTATGGCGTGCGATCGCCTGAAAAATATCAGCACCAGTTTACGAACTTTCTCCCGTGCCGATCAAGATTACAAAGTGCCGTTTAATATCCACCAAGGCATTGATAGCACGATTTTAATTTTGAAACATCGGCTCAAGGCTAACAAGCAAAGTCCAGACATTGAAGTGATAACTGAGTACAGCACTTTACCTCAAATTGAATGTTTTCCGGGACAATTAAATCAAGTATTTATGAATATTTTAGCAAATGCTATTGATGCCTTGGATGAATCAAATGCAAATCGGAGTTTTGAGGAAATTCAGATTAATCCTAACCTCATAACAATTAAAACATCACTAGAAAATGAAGGCGTAAAAATTACCATTACTGACAATGGTAAGGGGATGACTGAAGGAGTAAAACAAAAGATATTTGGCAAAACATGGCGGCGCGATCGCCGTTGATTCTACCTTGGCACAGGGGACATTTACTATTCAACTTCCATCAGACAGCTTAGGAAGGATCTTGAGCTTGCAGGAGCGAGCGCAGGTGAGCCAATTCCCGTTCAGCCGCTTCTGCCCGTTGGCGTTCTTGGTCTGCCCGTTGGCGTTCTTGCTCTGTCCGTTGGCGTTCCAAAACCACCTGCTCGTTGCCAATTAGCAGCAGATTTCCCGACAAATCCCACCACCGCAGCCACAGCATTTCTTGATTTTGATAGCTACCTTGCCACAGACCTAACTCAACCTGCATCGGCAAAATTGGATAGTGTCCGCGTTCATTGGGAGTAAGTTTCTGATAAGTAATATCCAGAAGGTGATAAACCTCTAACTTGCCGCTAATGATTTCATAGATACCGTAGTAAGGAACGCGCATCACCCGCTCATACACCCAAAATTTCCCCTTGAAGGGGGTTTGATCGCGCTCCTCAGATCCATCGCCCGATGCAAATTCCAACACAATCGTCGGGGTGATTAGTTCGCGCCACAGCACGTAGGAGCGGCGATACTTCCCATCTAATTGCGCTGGTACGCCCCCCACATAAAACCAATCGGGAGCTTCTGCACCCTTCTCCGGTGGATCGGTTTCGCGCCAATAAATCCCACTATCTTGTCCAATGCAATACTGTCCATCGGGGTGCAATAGTTGCAAAACCGATCCCAAAGAGTCGGTTAGTAAAATACTTTGGGGATGCTCCTGGAAATTTTTCACAAAAGTACCATCTGACTCTGGAAGCTGGGTGTGGTCGGGAAAGGCACGGGGAATATCCAGTTGAGTAGCGGGGTCGGTCATGGCGATCGCCTTGAGTTACTTGCAAACTAAGAAAATCAATAGTTTCAGTATAAATCGAGAGCAGACTCAGGTGGTACAAATAGGCGATCGCCCGTCACACCAATTTTGGATTTTAGATTGACCTCTGTTAATTAATTTGAGATTTTAGATTTATTCTCGCGCTTAAATTCGGGGGTAACTCTTGGAGACGCTGTTCGCGTTCAGACCTTTTGAATCTTCATCCAAAATTTAAAATCTAAAATTCATTGATTCAGCCACCATTGTCAGTGTTGTAGGATAAAAGTAAATTATCGCTGCCATAATTATGCCTCGTTCCTCGCTTTGGCGTTTGACAGTTCCCCCGTTGGAAAACGGCGATCGCTTAACCCGCTTTGAATTTGAGCGGCGCTACAATGCCATGCCAAAGCTGAAAAAAGCCGAATTGATTGAAGGAACTGTTTACATGGCTTCGCCTCTGCGTTTTGAACCCCACGCTGAACCTCATGGTGACTTGATGGGCTGGTTATGGACTTACAAGATTGTCACCCCAGGAGTGCGTCTTGGTGATAACCCAACTGTTCGCCTTGACTTGGACAATGAACCCCAACCGGACGCGGTGTTATTGATTGATGCTCAATCGGGTGGGCGATCGCACCTGAGCCAGGATGGTTATGTAGAAGGAGCGCCAGAACTGGTTGCCGAAATTGCTGCCAGTAGTGCCACAGTCGATCTGGGTGACAAAAAGCGTGCTTATCGGCGGAATGGAATACAGGAGTACTTAGTGTGGCAGGTGTTTGAGCAGCGCATCGATTGGTTCCGCCTAGAAGCAGGAGAGTATGTCAATCTATACCCCGATGCGACAGGTGTGATTCAAAGTCAAGTCTTTCCAGGATTGTGGTTAGATCAATCTGCCTTGCT
>JBBSCU010000158.1:0-12971 GCA_038249935.1 Chroococcales cyanobacterium | reverse complement strand
TCGAATTATTGTTTATCTGTGTTAATAGTCTGTCAAGTTTAAATTGATGGGTAAGAAAGTTCGTAGTAAGGACTTCAGTCCTTATTTTCTAAGCACTAAAGTGCTTACTACAAACTTTTCATTACTAGCTTGACAGACTACTAATAGCATCCCAACTATCTGTACCTCATAGCAGCAGGAAGTGCTGTAACATGACATACCATCAGAATTAGCCTGTTTGGGAAAGGCAATGCCTACCCCAAGTAGACATTTACAGCAATTTTAAGTTAAAGTTGTAGTGAGTTTGTTTTAGATTAAGGTCTGAGAAAGTAGCCATCAACAAGCAAAAAAAATCATTATCGCAACCTGTGACTTCCGCAGCATCAAAAGCCAAAACACAAGTACAGGTAAAGAAGCGATGTGCAATATTATTGCATATATAAAATAACGAATAAACATTGAGATGGGAAAATTCCCTCAACAGTTAACAAGCTGTAATAAATATGCAAAAACAAACAATTTCTACAAGACCAATTCGTTCCCTAGAAGACGCGCTTGAGCGGTGTCAAATCCTGGGTATGCGCGTCAGCCGCCAGCGCCGCTTTATTCTGGAACTTCTTTGGCAAGCAAATGAACATCTATCTGCTAGAGAGATTTATGATCGCTTGAATCAACAAGGCAAAGAGATCGGTCATACCTCTGTTTATCAAAATTTAGAAGCATTATCAAGTCAAAGTATTATTGAATGTATTGAACGCTGTGATGGGCGTTTGTACGGCAATATCAGTGACTCTCACAGTCATGTCAACTGTATAGATACAAATCAAATTCTCGATGTTCATGTAGAACTACCAGAAGATTTTATCCGCAAAATTGAAGAACAAACAGGAGTGCGGATTACTAACTACAGTATTAACTTTTATGGCTACCGCAACCCGCAAGAAGGCTGATGAGAGTTAGGAGTTGGAAATTAGGAAGTAGGAGGTTTTAGAGTCTGTCTTCTAGCTTCCCTAGCGAATAAAACCTAATACCCATTGCTATCATCAACGGAATTATTGCCAAAAACTGTCTCATCATCGACATCATCATCATCATCATTATATAAATCTACTGGTAAAATTGTGCCTTCGTAGTTTTCAATTAATCGGCTCTCAGGAGCTTTGTTCCAATTAATATCTGGATCTGAGATAATTTTTAGCGTGTTTAAGAAGGACTGCTGCGATTCCTGCGGCGGGAAACTACGCAAATGTTTCAGTCTTTGAAACGACTCTTTGGAGAACAAAGCACCATTATCAGCGGCCAATTTTTTGTCAGCTTCGGTGAGGATGGCATCAAATAAACAGGCGTTGCTAAGATTAACTGAATTAAGATTTGTCCCCATAAGATTTGTCTGTTGCAGGTTTGCACCTGCGAGGTTTGCATATTGCAGGTTGGCTCCGGCCAAATTCGCTCCGATTAACTCCGCATTGGATAAGTTTGTCTGCTCAAGATTTACCCCAGTTAACATCACTTGCAATAAGGAGGCTCCCGATAAATTGAGTCCAGCCAGAGACTTTATTCGGGTTGCGAAGGCATTTTTGTACAGAACGCTTGTCCTAGCAATCAGCATACTCAGCGCCTCTGGATTGAATTCTGCTAAATTGACTGGATTACCACAAGGATAAAAAGGAACTTTTGTTTCTCGGTAGCAAGCACAAAGCAATAAAAACACATTCAGTCCCACCGCAGCATTTACCTGTTCAACATTCAACGGGTTTTGCAGTGCGTGAAAAGAAGTCAAAGCTTTGTGTGCTATCCCCTCATCTAACCATCGACCTTGACAATAAGCACGCCAAAAAGACAACAGACGTTGAAACAAAACTTCAAAGGAAAATTCGTGCCTTTGCTCTCGGCGCAATCCCTCAATAGTGAGTTCTTCAATTTCTTGACTAAGTATCCCGTAACCCAGTAAGTTGTAAATATGCTGGGCTACGCTACTAGGAGAATCAAGCACAAAAGTCAGCGTACCATAAACCTCATCTTGATGCTGAGTTAGAAATTTAAGTTGGGCAGTAATAGCTTCCGCACAAAGAAATTCCCCTAACTTAATATGCGAAAACTCAATTAAACTACTTTCTGCGGGGCTTTCTAAATCTCGAATTTTAAAATAAAATCCTGGTAAGTTATTAAATTCACCAGTTACATTAATTTGATGACGTTGGGAGTGTAAAATTTTTAGAGCGATCGCTTGCATCTCCTCAAGTATATTTTGAGGATGACGACCAGCGAGTAAATTAGCGATCGCTTCTGGAGTCCGATGGATATGAGCCGATCCAGAGCGCAGTAACATTGTCTTGATCCCGCCAGTTAGCGGATAGCCCAATAACCATCGGCTCAGGCGATGATAAATTTCCCATAACAGAAAAGACTTTTGGGTGTTAGTAGATAACTGCAATAGTTCATCATCAAGCAGTCCGTCGCGGTGTAAAATGCCCAACAAGTGCAGCATTAGAGGTTGACGGACAAAGGCAGATATTTCGGAAAACTTTGATTGGCTGGCAAATAAACCTGTCTGTTTTAAGAATGTAAAGTAATTTTGAGCGATCGCCAATGATTGCACTTTTGCCCACTGCTGAAACCATTGTTTGAGTTCCTCCACATCCAACGGCTGAATGGTAATTCGTCTGAATGGCAGCGATACTTCTGGGGCGATTTCCTGTAATGTCGTTGAGCAACTCGTTAACACAATTTTGTGTCGGTGTTGAGATTGAAAGTTTAGTAATTGCTGAATAAAAATTGCTTGTGTCCTTATACCTTGAGCAGAAGGGGGCAGTTCATCTAGACCATCCAGCAGCAATAAACACCGAGGATTTTCTTGCGCCAACCAAGTTGAAAGATTAATAGGAGAAGCAGAATTCAGAGTTTCGGTTAAAGTTTTGCCATATTTTACATCCCGTAACCTAATTACTATAGGAATCCAAGTAGGGTACAATTCCTGTGCCACTTCTGCTGCCCAAAGTTGGCAAAAACTAGTTTTTCCATAACCAGATTCCGACTCTATCACAGCGATCGTTTCTAAATCAGCTAGCTGTTGCTGCGCCCATGTCTTTAAATCAACTAGTTTAACAATTTTTTTATCCTGCTCAGAAATACTTTCCTCTATTGGTAAGCCTTTTTGTGGCACATAGATATCCTTAAGGGCAAAGGATTCCATGAGCAACGGCATACTGAGGTTTTTAATCAAACTTGCACGATAATATTCTCGGTGCAAATCAATTTTCTCACCCACCGTAGAACCAACTTCTGGGGTGATAAAACTGGGAGAGAATGAAATTCCTAACCGAACAAATTTTTGCAGTTGGGCTAAAGGAGCAGCATTGTCAGTAACAACTACTAGTAAGTTACCAGCAAGTGAGTTGACCAAACGCTGTGTTAGAAGTTTAGCTTCAGGTTCCTCTGCGCCATTGGCAATTAACCAAGCTATGACAGCATTGTTAATTTGTTGCACCAGTAACGAATCTGCAACCAAAGACAGTGCTTGTTCAGCTTGAGTGTCAGTCAATTTACCTGGGCTGAGAGTTTTCAGCAATCCTTGCAGTTGAGGATCTTGGAGAGTAAGTTTACCTACGTCTTTTATAAGGAAGTTTGGTTGAATGGGTATACTTGCTCGGTCTAGCCACGGTCTTTGCAACCTTTCTTCCTGCTGTAGAATTGCTTGCAAAGTCTGGAGATAGGCAATTTGAAACGCTAGCCATGTACCTTCGTTACGTTTTAACGGTTTTTTATGGCTGAGGCTACGCAACAGGTTTTCTGTCAACTGGGAAATAACATTAATTTCTTCCCAAACAATACCTAAGGGCAGTTCTAAGACCTCTACCAAGGTACAGATATCAAAAGGCATCAGGCTTTTAACTTCCATATCCTGAACAATACGGTAGGCAATACCTGCCAATTGTCCTGGCGAAAATCCGCTGATTTGATTGATTGCGATGTAGCGTTCTGCCAACCAGTGCCGAATACTCAGGTTCATTTAATTACACAGTGAAGGCTGCCTATGGCAATTATGCTCGATTTATCAGTTGGCGAAAACAAGTAACAATGGGGAAGACAAAGTTTTGGATCAAAGCTGTTTTCTGATTGGTAAAAAACACTGCTTGCGTAATTGAGTAAACTATGAGCGATCGCCTGATAAAATTATTGTTAATTGACCAAGACCCGATTTTTCGTTTGGGGTTACAGGTAGCTCTGGAAGCAATTCCTGACTTGGAAGCGATCGCAGTGGTAGAAAGTTATACTGCTTCCTTGCAGATTTTAGCAGAAATTGCCCAAGCAGACCCTAACCAGGTAAATTTGGTCGTTTTGGAATTAGGTAATGGTCGCTCCACTAGCAGCCAGCAGTTAGGTTTACAATTCTGTCGGCAACTTAGAGCCTTATATTCCAACCTACCCATTTTGCTCCTTAGTTCTGTTCAAGAACAAGGACTGCTATTGGCTGCAAAATCTGTTGGTATTAATGGCTACTGTCCGAAAGGCACACCACTTCCTGAATTAGTCGCCATCATGCGAGAAGTTGCAGATGGTGGTTCCTATTGGTTTCGGGAGACGGAAGCAATCTCTTGTACAGACGCGATTAATCGCGTCTCTTATACAGACGCGATTAATCGCGTCTCTCCTCACTCCCCACTCCCTTTATTCAAGCTACGAAATAATTTACGTTTGTCAGGAATTGGTCACATTGACGCTACTTTAGCGGCGGTAACAGCACAATTACAAGTTCCCGGACTACCAGTACTAGATCGAGCAATTCTAGCTGGACATCGGCGAGAACTGCTAGCGACTCGTTGGTTGCTAAATCGGTTGTTGGTTTCACTACAAGAAAGGCAAGAGGAATATAACCCAGTTGATGATCAGCCGTCTCTGATTCCTTTATTGAGTAGTGCGATTCAACAAAGGCAAACTGTGCCACCTTTACTTAGTCCGGGAGCTATACAATCTGCCTTATTTGCATCTTGCGTCACAAAACTTCAATTTCCTTTACGAAATGTCACAGACATCCCTTTAGAAATTGACATTTTTCGTGAAGATAAAAAACGGGAATTACTTTATCTGATCCTACAAAAATTGGCTGAACAATTGGATGAACTGCGAGCTTCTCAAATCGAGATAAATCAATTATATGAGGTAAAAAATATTTTGATTGGCGATTTATGGCAAGCAGCAATTACAGATTTTTTCGGGAAGTTTTCACTGATAAAATTAGGAAATAAAAATATAGAGATTGTTAATTTATTATTACAAAATATGGAAATTGTGCAAAGAGATATTTTTAACAAAATTCCGCTAGTTTATGAGTTGTATTCTTATCTGCTATTCCAAACAGAATTGTACATTGATAATACTTTTTATCCAGTAGTGAGCGCTGAAGCCAAGTCCCAAGCATTAATGATTTTAGAGAACTTGTTGATTCAAGTAGCGAATGGGGTAGTGCAACCACTACTAAACTCTTTAGCAGATGTAGAAGAGATTAAGCAATATTTTTATGGAAAACAATTGATTTCTACAAGAGAAATTGAACGATTTAGAAACGATTTGTCGTGGAAATATCGTTTAAAAAATTATATAAATGAGCCAAAAGCAGTTTTTGAAAGTCGCTACGAACTATTTGTAATAGTGCCTCGTGGTATTGCCAATACTACAGTTTACGCTCCTCGAAATCAGGAGTTAGCAAAACTTTCTAATATTCCTTTAATAGTGACATTATTCCTAGAATTTAGTGATGCGATCGCACCGCGTTTAAAATCACTATTAGCTTTTGTCGGTAGCGGTATAGTCTTCATTCTCACCCAAATAATTGGTCGAGGTTTAGGTCTAATAGGTCGTGGTATTCTGCAAGGTATTGGTAGTGTTAAGTTACCAGAAAAGAACCTGAAACGAAATAGCGATCGACCTAAGTGAAGAAGTAGGGGAAGCAGGGGGAGGCACGGGGAGAAAGAATGACCAATGACTAATGACTAATGACCAATGACCAATGACCAATGACCAATGACCAATGACCAATGACTAATGACCAATGACCAATGACTAATGACTCAGGATGAAGAACAACTTCATACATCAGAGCGAAGAGTTCTCCAGGGTGTGTAAAGGGTTTTAGGGGTTGCTGATGAGTGCTTAACTCGCTCTAGCAATCCAGGAATTGCTAAAAGTTCTTGGGTTTCAGCTTCGCTTTCAGCATTTGCTAAATAAGCCGCAAAATCAGCAAGTACCTGTAATCGCTCTGGCGATAGTTGCTTGAGTAAGTCATTTAACTGGCGCTGTAACTCTGTCACAGATACTAAATCTGCTGACGATCTATCCTCAATTGGGGAATTATCCGCAGTATTCATCGCTTGCTTTACAACTTTAAGGTTTAGTGTCTATTATAAGACAACCAATCGTAGGAGAATATTATTTGCTTGCCCTATTTTCTCTTGCGATCGCAAATTGAAGTCTATAGAGATTCAGTGATCTGTTGTTGTAGTTGTTGCACTTCCTCAATCGACAAGCCTGTTATAGAAGCAATAATATTGATTCTTACTCCTTAGCGGAAAAAATCACTTTAATTTCATCGCAAGAATACATAATTTATGTTTTTTATATTTTTAATTCACATTGTTGAAAAATATAATTTACTGCGGCAAATAATTTATCTAAATCTTGAATTACATACAAATTTTTATTCCGAGTAAACACATCAGCAATCAACTTTCCAAATTGCCATATTTTTCCGTTAGAAACAATCCCGAAAACCTCGCTGACAAAATCATCATTAATTCGCTGCACTGCAATCATTTCGGCTAAACACTGACCCCAACCTTCTTCAAATTTGTCTTGTTTAGCTTCAACCATCAAAAAATAAGGTTTATCAAAAACAATCGTACCTAGAGGGTTTCTCTGTGTCACCATATAATCTGGAACCCCTGATAAATCTTCATCATAAACTAATGTTTCATGACTCCAAAGTGTTAAGTTACTTCGGTAAAGTTTCCATACTTCTTTCAACACTGGATAGATGAGATTTTCACAAATAGCATCTTCAGAATTATCAATAACTCCATCCATAAATAGCAAATCTAATTCTTCTCTGAAAGATTCTTTAACAGGAAAATCTATTTCCAACATAAAGTTAGACTGGACATACTTGATTTGAAATTTTTTTATGACTGTACTAATACTTTTATAATTACTAAATGCCATTTTAATTTTATAGCTCCTAACTCACAAATTCCAATTGCGGCGTAAATGGAAAAAACCTTCTAAAAACTCTTGCAAAGCAATATTGCTATTTAACTTTTGCTGACTCCACTCTCTTGCTGTTTGTTCTAGAATTTCTGAGAAACTGGGATAGACGGGAGATAAATTTGCTAAATGCTCGACTTTAATCTTTTGAGAAATTGCTAAAGCAATCAAATTAATCAACTCTCCAGCTTCTCCCCCCAATACTGAAGCTCCCAAAATTTCGCCGTTGCGTAGCACAATTAATTTACACATACCAGTGGTTTCGTCCTGGAGTTGGGCTGCTGTCACTGTTTTAAAATAATGCCGCAAAACTAAAACTTCATTTTGAGCAAATTGACGTTTTGCCTGTGCCTCTGTCAAACCCACTTGCGCCAGCATCGGCGCAGTAAATATCGCCCAAGGAATAGACTGATAATTGACTCGTAACTTGGGGAAAAAGAGGGCATTTTTCAGGGCAATTTTTGCTTCATAATTAGCAATATTGGCAAAGTCATAACCACCAATTACATCACCACAAGCATAAATGCGGTGGTTAGTGGTTTGCAGTTGATCATTCACCACTAAACTACGCCGATGCCATTTCACATCTACTGATGCCAAATTTAGGGATTCCAGATTTGGCTGTTGTCCAGTCACTACTAAAATTTCATCAGTTTCAAGTGCCTTATCTCCTGCCTGAATCCACTTTTTACCCTCAATTCGCCTCACCTGAATTACTGGTTTTTCGGTAAGGACACGCACACCTTCAACTTCTAACTGTGCCTGAAGCAGTATCGCTAACTCAGGATCAATAAAGGGTAAAATATGGCGATGTTTGACTACCAGCGTCACATTGTAACCAAACCGCGCCAAAGTTTGAGCGATTTCAATGCTTTGGGGAATCCCGCCAATAATTACCCAATTCTTGGGTGATGTTGCTCCGTTTAAGAATTGCCAAATATTAGATAAAGTAAAGTAGCCAGTAGCTTCTAATCCGTCAATTTCGGGAATTTCTGGACGCGAACCACTAGCGAGTAAATAAGTACGTGCTAGTAACAGGCGATTGTTAACAGCAAAAGCCAGTTGTGGTGAGGATTGGAATTGACCACTGCCAACAATGACATCGACTCCTCGCGCCGCTAAAATGGCGGGTGAATGCTGCTCTTCGAGATTTGAGGCGACAGATTGAGCGTACAACATTGCCTCTTGCCATGCTAAAGATATATGGCATTTTTCTGAGCTATTAGTATGTGTGGCATGAATACCAAAACCAGCCGCATCACCCAATTGCTGCGCCAGTTTACCAATTTTGCTAAGAGCATGGTGATGAATAAACCCGTAGTTTACTTTGGGTTCCACCAAGGCAACTGTAGCGTGTAGTTGGGTAGCAGCAAGGGCAGCATAGTATCCAGCAAGACTGCCGCCAATAATTACAACATCGTAGTCAACGGTCACGTGAATTTAGAGTTAGGAGTTAGGAGTTAGGAGTTAGGAGTTAGGAGTTAGGAGTTAGGAGTTAGGAATTAGGAGTTAGGAGTTAGGAGTTAAAACCCTTCTTCAATTTATAACTCCTAACTTATAACTCCTAACTCTCTTTAAGCGCTGTTAGTAAGCGTTGGTTGTCTGACTGGGAACGTACAGCAACCCGGAAAAAGCGATCGCCTAGTTCTTTAAAACTAAGGCAATCGCGGATTAAAATTTGGTGATGCTTGAGTAATTGTTGCTGTAATTGCGAAGTAGACTCTTGGGACTCAACTAATAAAAAGTTAGCAGCACTGGCTTGGGGTTGCAATCCTGGTATTTCAGCCAAACCCTGAAAGAGTTGGTTTCGTGCAGGTGGTAGCCATGCCCAAGTTTGCTGCTGAAACTCCGTATCCTGAAGTGCCGCAATTGCCGCCGCCGCCGCTAGCGTGTTTACAGGCCAAGGGTCACGCCATAGCTGCCATTTAGCCAGGAAATCGGGATGGGCGATCGCATATCCCAATCGCAGCCCTGGAAGACTGTAAAATTTGGTTAGCGATCGCAATACTACTAAATTCGCATATTCTAGCACCACTGAAATCAGGCTTTGTTCCTCATCAGGTGGCACAAAATCCATAAACGCTTCATCCACCACAACCAGGGCAAATTGCTCCAAGTAGGGCAAAATAGAGTCCCGCGAAAATAGTTTTCCGGTTGGGTTGTGCGGATTATTCAGCAACAGTCCTTTGTCCTTTGTCTTTTGTCCTTTGTCAATGACCAATGACCAATGACCAGTGACCCTCCGGGTTCGCAGTTCCTCATGGGGGAAACCCCCAAGACCGCACTGGCTCACCAATGACAAAGGAGACTCCAGCACTTTAGCGTTATACGCCCCCAGGGTTCGGTAGTAGTCGCCAAAGGCTGGAGTTATTAAAGTTGTTGCGGTTAATTGAGCTAATTCTCTACCGATCAAAGTAAGTAATTCTGCGGAGCCGTTACCCGGCAGAATCCACTCAGGCGGCAATTGATGGAAGTGACTGAGAGCTAGTCTCAGTTCACTATAGTTTGGGTCTGGATAGTGCCTAAGATTACCTATTTGGGACATGATAGCAGCGATCGCGCTATTTGGGGGCCCCAAAGGGCTGATGCTAGCAGAAAAATCCAGAATAGCATCAGGGGGACAGCCAGCCAGTGCTGCTGCCCAGGCTAAATTTCCCCCGTGTGCAGGTTGCCGCATTAAAAAAGGGTTCCCGAAGACAGAACCTATACTTTTGGGGGTGCTACCTTTTCTCTAAACATTTTTCCTGCCGAGAATGCAGGAACTCTTGTCGCTGGAATTTCCATCTTTTCATTTGTCTTCGGGTTGCGACCTTCACGGGCTTTACGTTCCCGTGATTCAAATGAGCCAAATCCCACCAACGTCACCTTATTACCAGAGGAAACCGCTTCCACAATCTCATCCAAAGCGGCACTTAAGACTGCATCCGCTTGTTTCTTGGTAACACTAGCTTTTTCAGCTATGGCATCAACTAATTCACCTTTGTTCATGTCAAACTCCTAAAGTTTACTTGAGATTTTTTACGGATGTACCTTGACACATCTGTACTGAAATCTCTGTTTGCAGAAATACAAAAGTCATCCTTTGAGAGCATTTTTACTCAAAACGGCTGTACATCCCATCGGCTCGACTTTTCAATGAATCATTCTAAGGTGTTGTAGCCTGATGTGGGTAGATGAAACCATTAATTTATATAGATTTCAGGATTTTTTGTAGTTTTAGGGTAGTTGTTTCACTAAAAACCACCCAAAAGCAGGAAAAAATACTTAGTTAAAACCGTAATTGCGAGTGGAAGACGGAAATAGGTGTTGGGATTAATTACCGATGTTGAAGATTTATTGCTGAGATTAAGCAATAACAGAAACTCTAACCTAATTTTTAAGCTGTAGGGGCAATTCATGAATTGCCCCTACAGCCGTCTACGCTATTTTACTATTTCCCACCAGAAATATTTTGTTGCACCCAAGCCCGAAAAGCGCGGGTAGTAGCAATTTCCCCATTCTTTTTAGCTTCTTGGATAAACCGGGGAATCTCCTTGACTGACACAGGCGCAAAAGTAGGGCTGGTTAAGACTTCTGAGTATTGTTCACCTGCAAGGGTGTAAACTCGCAACACACTACCGTTATAATGCCAAAATTCGGGGATTGCGATCGCGGCATAAAGTTTAAGCTTGTCTATTGCAGACCTGGAATATTCTACCTCTAGTACCAAGTCTGGGGGTGGGTCGATCGCTATGTCAATATTTTCTTGCTCTCGAACTAACGCTTCATTTTGGATGTAGTAGCTACTATCTGGCTCGGCACCCTTCTCTAAATCATCTCGCGTTAAAGTTAGCGAACCAGCGCGTTTAATTTCCCAGCCCAACTCTTCGCACAATACGCCAACAAAACCTTCAATTACACGATTTGAGTTTTCGTGTGGCATTTGTGGGGTGATAATTTCTATTGTTCCATTGTCATAAGCAAATCGGGAATTACGCTCTGAACCCATTTCAGCCAGCATGGTTTTAAATGTTTGCCAGCTGATATTTTGGAGTAAAACCCTATTTTCTGCGGATGTTGTTATTGCCACCATAGTTTAGTTCTCCACAACAAACCTTTTCCAGTACTGTACTCTTTAATATTACAGTTAAGGTGGAACCGTGAATCGAGCCAAAACGACTACTAGGGGCGATAAATTATGACTCAAGCCATACCAAAATTAGTAACCTTTGAAGATTTTGCAGCGTGGCGGACTGAAGGGGGAAGGTATGAATTACATGATGGAGTGATTGTTGAGATGGCACAACCAGTAGGAGACCATGAAGATGTTGTTGGTTTTTTAGTAAGAAAACTAATAGTAGAATTTGACCGATTAAATTTACCATATACAATCCCCAAAACTGCGCTTGTTAAACCAACTAAATCGGAATCTGGCTACTCCCCAGATGTGCTATTACTCAATCGTCCTAATTTAGTGAATGAGCCGCTATGGAAAAAAGAATCAACTGTAAGTCTTGCAGGATCAATCCCCTTAGTAGTTGAGGTAGTTAGTACCAACTGGGATGATGACTACTACACAAAACAGGGTAAGTATGAGGGTATTGGAATTCCTGAATACTGGGTTGTAGATTATCTCGGTCTAGGCGCTAAAAAGTTCACTGGCAACCCCAAACAGCCTACTATATCTATTTATGAATTGATCGATGGTGAATACCAAGTTACTCAATTTAGAGGCAGCAATCGCATCGTCTCGCCTACTTTCCCGGAATTGAATTTAACCGCCGAACAGATTTTTCAAGCTGGAGGTCTACCAACATAGACACAACCTCACTTGCTGTTTTACACTACTAACAAATGTCAGTCAAAGAGGCGTAAATATGAAAATAAAAGAACAACTTATCGAAGAAATTGAATCAGCACCAGATACAATTTTGACTGAAATACTTAATTTTTTACGTTTTTTGAAAGTAAAGCAAACTCAAGTGCAACCAACACAACATCAAGTAGAATTTGCTAGTCATACTACTGTTAATTCCACAGGAAACTCACTTCTAGAACATCTGAAAACCATAGGTACTTGGGAAGGTGATGATTTAGAGGAGTAGGGGCACGGCATGCCGTGCCCCAACGGGTGTACCTCACGTAAACGAGAACTGCTATAAGTTATTTTCTCCGAACTTTTACCAAATTCGTTGGATGTTGAGTACAAAACCAGGTAAAACATTTTCCCCGGAAATAGTTTGAGGAAATGTTAAAACTTCCACATCTTGTCCTGGACGATAAATTTCCACTTCCTGTTTTTTTCGGTTGATCAACCAACCTAGACAACAACCATTTTCAATATACTCTTGCATCTTCTTCTGAGTTTTTTTCAAGCTGTCATTAGGTGAAAGTATCTCGATCACAAAATCAGGACATAGAGGAATAAATTTTTCTTTTTGTTCTTTAGTCAAAGCATCCCAACGAGATTTTTCCACCCAAGAGACATCTGGAGAACGGTCAGATCCTGAAGGTAAAGTAAATCCAGTTGATGAATCAAAAACCTCGCCCAATTGATTTTGGTCGTTCCAGAAGCATATTTGAGCGTTAATAGTAGAATTACTTTTTCCTGTTTCCCCTCCCGTATGTGGCATTATAATCAACTCTCCTTGGGCATTGCGTTCTAATTTTAAATCGGGGTTTTCTTCACACAATTGATAAAACTGCTCTCTGGTCAGTTTAATTACAGAATTCAGGTTTAATGTAAGTGCTGTCAT
>JBBSCU010000157.1:0-12995 GCA_038249935.1 Chroococcales cyanobacterium | reverse complement strand
TAGACTTAGGGGTCTTAAACCCTTGAGGTTAAACGGATCTTCTCACCTGAGAGCAAACTTCGATCAATCTAAACTTAAACTTTGAAATTCCAGGAGATAAAATTTATGGCTTTGCAACGCGGAACCAGCGGTAATGACTCACTTCAAGGGACTTCTGTAGCAGATCAAATCTATGGAAGTTTTGGTAACGATACTCTATTTGGGTTAGGAGGAGATGATTTAATTCAAGGCGACGCGGGTAATGATTTCTTAAATGGTGGCGATGGCAGCGATCGTCTCTTTGGCGGTAGTGACAATGATACAGTCTTGGGTGGCCTCGGCAATGACTTCCTCAATGGTGGATCGGGTAACGACAGCCTAGATGGTGGTGATGGTGATGACATTCTTCAAGGCGGACAGGGTGACGACACCTTATTGGGTGGAGCCGGCAATGATCGCCTTCTGGGTGTCAGCGGCAATAATCGCATTGATGGGGGGACTGGCAATGACTTCATCCAAGGAGCTAGTGGTAGTAGTTTCACAGGAGGAGGCTTAGATACCCTTTTTGGGGGTGACGGGGATGATATAATATACGGGCTAAGTCAAAACGATCTCCTCTACGGAGACGGTGGCAATGACACCCTTAATGGCGATAGTGGAGATGATCGGCTGGAAGGCGGCGATGGCGACGACAGCCTCGATGGTGGTATCGGCAATGATTTTCTCTTCGGCGATCTTGGGCAAGATACTTTAAAGGGCAACAGTGGTAATGACATCCTCGAAGGGGGTGGCAATGATGATGTTCTCTTGGGAGGTGCTGGTAATGATATTCTCGTTGGTGTGGGTCGGGGCAGCGATGACATTTTTGGAGGAATTGCCCCAGGCTTTGGGGAAACCGATCTCTTAACCGGGGGAGATGGAGCAGACCTATTTGTACTCGGAGGTAATGGACAATTCTACTACCTCGGTGGTGCTAATGCAGGTCAAGGTTTCACCCTCTTTGATGCCGCCGTGATTGGCTTCGATAATAACGGGGTACTGCAACGGGACTTCGATCCGCTAGTTGATCGCATCCAGTTGCAAGGCGGGATTGACTATCAGCTTCTTGAGGCAGATGTTTTTGGGACTGGTGCAACTGATGCCATAATTGCCGCTGATGTTGGTTTTGGTCTAGACATCGTAGGGGTTGTAGTTGGAATAGGAGCAGCAGACATCGCAGGAACCATACAGATTGTTTAAGGGGTTGTTTGAAAATAGACATCTGGTGAAAAAGAATGTAGAGACGCGAAACTTCGCGTCTCTACAAGGATTGTAGATAACGCATATTTAATTTATCGAGATGTCTAATAGCCTAACCAAAGAATCAAATTGCAGGGTGCGAAGTTTAAAATAGTTTTGAAAAAGGTTGATAATCGAAGTATGCAAATAGCTGATCTACCCTATTTACAGAATGTTTCAGAAGACGAGTTGATTTTAGGTTCTGCTGGAGTAAGCGTGACATCTGAAGCATGGGCTTCAGGGTTAGAGACTTCCGCTTTTGCTAGTGCAAATAGTACTTCCACAACTGGATCAGACGGTGATTCTACAGCAAATGGTACAGGATTAGCTGGGGCATTTGGCGATGATGCTACAGCTAACCTAACAATGGTAGGTGATGGTCATAGGGTGATTGGAAAAGCTAAATTTAAATCTTCTAAAAAGACTGCTGTTGTAAGTGGTTTTATCACAGTGATTGATTTCCCTCCAAACTGAATTTTTCCAGCTTGTTGAAAAGTCTATTTTGAGGGTTTTCTAAGCCCTGATTTTTCAGTTAGCTCTTCCAAGAGAAACTAACGCTCTTCTGTCACTTTACGAAAATTTAACGATTTTTCCGGCATTTTAGCCCACAAAAAATCAAAGTTTTATCGTAGTTTGACAGAAGAGCCTTAAATAAGCTCCCGCTAATTCAACATCGTCCGGTTCAATTCAACTTTCAAAACCGAGATTGAGAGTTATTACTATTACCGCAATTCTAGAAAAAACAACAGACCTTAGTTCATCACCATCTGAAGAATTAAAGAAAATTCCCCTGCTTCCACGTTCAGCTTGAAATAGTCAATTAACCTATTTGAAAGTGCTGTTAAAAGCAAAACAAGTCTTAGATCAAAGCTGATATTGAAATAAAATTAGTAATTACTAACATTTGTTATAGAAAGCCAATACAACAAGATAAGCAGAGGTTTTTATGTCACAAGAAACTGTATTTTTACAATCAACTGCTCTAAATCCTAATGTCAATCCTAATTTCGCTAACTCTCAAGGATCTGCTGTTTTCTACAACTATAGTCAAAGTGCTTCAGGAAATTTAACTGATGTCAAAACAAACACATTAGTTAAAGGTGGCGTAGCTTTAGCCATTGCTGAAGCTGGAGCGGTTTTTTTGAACGATGAACCAACTTTTTCAACCCTCTTTTCTGACAGCACTGGCATTGGATTAGATGGCTCTTTTGTGGGAAGTGCTAACAGCGAAACGAAAGTAGTTGCAAGTTTTGTAGTTGGCGCTAATCAAACCTTCTCTTTCGATTTTTCGGCAGATTTATCACTGTCAGCTAAAGAAATTGAAAATCCTCGTACTGAATATAACCAAGCTAAGTCAAAAACTACGTTCTTAGTACTAGACACCACAAATCCCAATAAACTCAAGGTCTTAGATTATTTTGGCATCCGGGGTAACTTAATTTCCTCTAAACAAATTGGCAATTTGAAGCTGGGTGGTAGTCGCAACGTCACTCTTATTAATAGTGAGCAAACTGCTGATATTAATGGTAATAATGGACAGGACTCCCTTACAGGAAACGCTGTTGGTAGTTATCAAAAGAAGTTTAAGCGCGATACCAACATAACGATAGTAGAAGTTAATGCCAGTGCTGTTACCTTTTTGGGAGATACTTTAATCGACAACTTGGGTCAAGATGTTATTTATGGCACGCTTAAGAATGATAAGCTGACAGGAAGCAAATATGCAGACAAAATTTATGGCAGCTTAGGTAACGATACGCTCAAGGGACGGAAAGGCGATGATATCCTTGAAGGCGGTCAAGGTGCTGATTGGCTATATGGGGACGACGGAAATGATAAACTTCATGGCGGTTGGGACAATGATGTTTTGATTGGTGGTCGTGGTAGTAATGTCTTGGTTGGTGGCGACGGTAGTGACAAATTTGTTTTCAACTACGGCGATAGCTTGTTAAAACGTGAGTTTGATGTCATTCAAGATTTCGAGGTTGGTATTGATAAAATTGTATTTGATGGCTGGGGTAAAAATAATAGTGATCAATGGTTAAATCAGATGTTTTCTCAAGGTAGGATAACCGATACTGATGATGGAGTTACCTTCAATTTTAATACTGGAATAACTCAAGGAACATTACTGCTTTCAGGTGTAACTTCCAACCTGATTACCTCTGAATCAATAGTGTTTAGTTAGCACTTATTGCAGAGCAAATATCTGTAAGGTAGAGAGATACTTTTCCCGTGATGGTTTCAGCATTGGAACATCAACGCTATTTTATCAGCAAAATCTTTGTTCAGTAAGTGTTTTGCAAATCAGGTGCATTTACCTTCTGTAGCAATCTTATATAAGTTGTAAATACTATATTTTTAAAAATCGTAAATAACACGAGGGAAATAAAAATAGCAGAATTTACATACTATTTAGGATTGCTGTAGCAGGATTTAAACTTTAAATTAACTCACTCTAATCTAATATCAACTTAATATAGCTATGAATCATAAAAATAGTTTAGAATGCAACATTAAATATCTCATTGAAATGGCGATTCAAAAGCATGAGTCAGGTCAATGGAATGAAGCTAAAATCCTATATAAACAGGTATTACAAATTCAACCCGAATGTAGAGGTGAATCAGACTCATTAAAAGGTAAGTATCAAATCCAACCAAACCACTCTGAAGCTTTGTACGGCTTAGGAATACTGGCGCAACAAACAGGAGAATTCCAGGAAGCCGAAAAATTCCTCAGTGCAGCTTCTCAAGTTCAACCGGACTCTGTGAAAACTTGGTTTAGTTTAGGTAATTTGCGTCAAGCTCAGGGACAGTTATTAGAAGCAGAGTCAGCTTACAAACAAGCGATCGCCTTACGCCAAGATGCAGCACCGATTTATAATAATTTGGGATATACCTTGCAAAGACAAGGTAAACTTGATGAAGCAGTTGCCTGTTATCGAAAAGCTCTGGAAGTTCAACCTAAGTGCACAGAAGCAGATGTTAATTTAGGGAATGCCCTCCACACCCAGGGGAAACTCTCAAAAGATAAACAAGCTCATTATGCCCAATTGAATTATAAATTGGGTTGCGATCGCAAAAATACCGGAGATTTGACGACTGCCGAGGCTTACTTGCAAAAAGCCCTGGAACTCAATCCCAACTATGGGGAAGTCTATATGCGTTTGGGAGAGATTTACCAAACACAAAAGAAACTCCAAGAGGCAGCAGCAGCTTTTCAGCAAGGTTTAAAGCAGATTAATCCTCACTACGCTAAAGCTATAGAAGCTAGCGAGAAAGCGCAAATTCCTCAACAAATAGCAGTAACGCCTCTAATTTCTTTAGAGGAGGTAATTGTCGGCAACTATAGATTTCCCGCTATTCCGAGCGTAGCAGATGGTACAGACAAGCGGCCTTTCTGGAGTGTAGTGGTAACTGTATATAATCGTAGAGATTATCTACTCGAATGTCTTGCCAGCGTCTTAGCACAATGGCAGGGAGAAGAGCAGATGGAAATCATTGTCATGGACGATGCTAGTAAAACGCCAGTATTTGACCTGGTAAATAGTATTGGACAAGGAATAATCCACTATTATCGCAACCGGGAAAATCTCGGTCTGCCAGGAAATTGGAATGCCGGAGTTGCTCTAACTCGCGGTTGGTGGGTTCATTTACTTCACGACGACGATTATATTCTCCCAAGTTTTTATTCCCGGTTGCAAGAGAGTCTAAAGGAATGTGGAGATTCTATCGGGGCAGCTTTTACGGGTTATCAAAACATTAACGAGAAAGGAGAAGTAATTTTACGCCAACAAGTCTATGGAGAACAGCGAGGGATTGCTAAAAATTGGCTGCAACGCATTGGAGTTAGTAACTTATTAAATATGTCTGCGGTTGTGATTCGTCGAGAGGCACACGAACAATTGGGAGTATATCATCCCGAATTGACCTATACAAGTGATTGGGAAGTTTATAAACGCATTGCCGCTGTTTATGATTGGTGGTATGAGCCGGAAATCTTAGCTCGTTACCGCCAACATCCTAACAATGTGACCAGCGAACTTTTACTCACTGGGAAGCAGATGATATCTATCCGCAGTGCAATTGAAATGTCAGAGAGTTATTTTCCCACTGAACAATCTGCACAGATTACGTCCCAATCCCGGAGTTATCATTTTCTTTATTGCCTAGAATTAGCCCTAATTCCTCTACAGGCTGGGAATCTGGCTGGAGCTTGGCAAGTGTTGGAAGAGTCTCTAAAAATAGATCGTAGCCCCAAAGCTGTAGCAAAGTTATTCAGTTGGTTAAGAGAGGAAGAAGCAACTCTCCTTCAGGAAGCAGGCTATATCCAGACAGCCCTTACCTATTATCGGCAAACGATCGCTATTGAGTCAGACTTGCCAGAGGTGTATTATAACTTAGGCAGCATCCTGCAAGAACAAGGTGAGTGGGAAGAAGCGATCGCATTTTATCACCAAGCCTTAAAACTCAATCCTCAAAATTGGGAAATCTACACTCGCTTGGGTCAGGTTTATCAAGCTCAAAACAAGATTACAGAAGCAATTTCTGTGTATCGTCAGGGATTAATTTTACTCAATCCCCACTACGCCAAAGCGGTGGCCGCTTACCAAGATGCTGGAACCACCCTAGAAATGCTTATTACTCCGCCCATTCCCCAAGGTGAGGTTACTGTTGGTGCTTATCAATTTCCAGCGATTCCACCTGTAACAAACCCAGAAGACCCCCGACCGTTTTGGACTGTGGTGATTCCGGTGTATAATCGCACCGATTATCTGCTTGAATGTCTGGCAAGCGTGTTGGTGCAATGGTCTGGGGCAGAGCAGATGGAAATTCTGGTGATGGATAATGCCAGTACATCACCGTTGTTTGATTTAGTAACCAGTATTGGGGGAGGAGTAATCCGCTACTACCGCAATCAGCAAAATATTGGTGGAGCAAGAAATTATAACGCCGGGATTGCCCTAAGTCGCGGTCAGTGGGTACATGTCCTCCACGATGATGACTGTGTACTTCCAGGTTTTTATGAACGCCTCCAGCAGAGTCTTACAACTTGCCCAGATTCGATTGGGGTTGCTTGTACGGGTTTTGAATATATTAACGAAAAAGGGAAAGCGATCGACACCGGAGAAGTAGTTTCGTTGTATGGAGAACACAGGGGCATCATGGTAGATTGGCTGTCGCACATTGGTGTCTGTGGTTTAATAACCGTACCTGCAATGGTCATTCGTCGAACTGCTCACGAACAGTTAGGAGGATATTACCCGGAGTTACCTGAAATTGCTGACTGGGAAATCTTTAAACGCTTTGCTGTTGGTTACGATTGGTGGTATGAACCAGGCATTTTGGCGTGTTACCGCGAACATACCCAAAAAATGACACCTGAAAATTGGCTTTCTGGAAAGATGGCTCTCGCCATCCGCCGGGCGATTGAAATTTCTGATACCTATCTTCCTATTGAACATCGGGCAAAGATTACCGCCAAAGCTCGCAGCCAAAATTTCAACTATTGTCTAACACGGGCAGTAATTCCTCTCCAGGCGGGCAATATCACCGGGGCTTTATCTGTACTTCAAGAAGCCCTCAAAATTGATGGCTCTCCGCAAGCTGTAGCAAAGTTATTCGCTTGGTTAACTCAAGATGAAGCAGCTCCCATCCGAGAGGAGATTGTTACCAATTTGCTTGCTATTCCTACTGAATTAAAACTCCCACAAACTGCGATCGCGATCGCAGCATAAGATATGAAAGTACTTGTAACTGGAACTGAAGGTTATATCGGCTCCTTATTAGCTCCCCTCTTAATCCAACAAGGTCATGAAGTTATTGGTTTGGATACTGGCTTTTATAAAGTAGGCTGGCTATATAACGGCACCAAGGTAACTGCCAAAACCCTCAACAAAGATATCCGCCACATCACAATAGAAGACCTACAAGGAGTGGAAGCAGTAGTTCATCTGGCAGAACTCTCTAACGACCCTTTAGGTCAGTTAGCGCCTAACATCACCTACGATATCAACCACAAAGGCTCAGTAAATTTAGCAAAACTGGCGAAAGCATCTGGAATCCGACGCTTTGTTTACACCTCTTCATGCAGTGTCTATGGTTTTGCCACTGAAGACTACGTTACCGAAGAATCTACCATTAATCCCCAAACAGCTTATGCTAAATGCAAAGCGCTTGTTGAACAAGACGTAAAACTCCTTGCTGATGATGGTTTTTCTCCTACCTTTCTGCGAAATGCCACAGCCTATGGAGCCTCTCCCAGAATGCGCTTTGATATTGTCTTAAACAATCTAGCAGGTTGGGCATGGACAATTAAAGAAATCAAGATGAACAGCGACGGTACACCTTGGCGTCCTCTAGTGCATCTCTTGGATATCTGCAAAGCAATTATCTGTACCTTAGAAGCTCCACGTGATGTAATTCACAACCAAATTTTTAATGTGGGTAATACAAACAGCAACTATCAAGTCAAACAAATTGCTCAGATAGTTGCAGATGTTTTTACAGGCTGTCAATTGAGCTTTGGTAAATATGATCCTGACAACCGCAGCTATCGAGTTTCATTTGATAAAATTAGCCAAAATTTACTAGGATTCAAATGTGAATGGGATGCCCAGCGCGGTGCCCAACAATTCTATAGTATCTTCCAGCAAATTGACATGGATAGAGAAACATTTGAGTCTAGAGGCTTTACTCGTCTGAAACAACTGGAATATCTCATTCGCACTCAGCAAATCGATCAAGATTTCTTCTGGCAGAGTGTTTAAATTATAAATTTGATTTTTGCCAAAAACTATAAATTATGAATTTACCAAAACCAATAAATAATCAACCAACAACTGGTAATTGTCTATTCTGTGGGACAGGGTTGCAACATACCTTTGTAAATTTAGGTATGTCTCCTCCCTGCGAAAGCTATCGCAGTCTCAAACAACTCAATGAAGTAGAATCTTTTTATCCGCTCCATGTCTATGTTTGTGAGGAGTGTTTTTTAGTTCAACTCCAAGAATACATTAGCCCAGAAAATATTTTTAGCGACTACGCTTATTTCTCTTCTTACTCTGATAGCTGGTTGCAACACGCCAAGAACTACGTTGATTTGGTAACAGAGCGTTTCCAATTAAACCAGGAAAGTCAGATAATAGAAATTGCTAGTAATGATGGTTACTTGCTGCAATACTTTGTTGCCAAAAACATCCCATCGCTAGGAATAGAACCAGCAGCAAATGTTGCTGATGTAGCAATTAAAAAAGGTATTCCCACAGTTGTTAAGTTTTTTGGGCAAGAGACAGCAAAAGAACAGGTTTCTCAGGGTAAAAAGGCGGATTTATTACTAGGAAACAATGTCCTTGCTCACACACCCTATCTCAATGATTTTGTCAAAGGTATGAAAATTATCCTCAAACCGCAGGGTGTAATTACAATGGAATTTCCCCACCTGATGCGGTTAATCGAGGAAAATCAGTTTGATACTATTTACCATGAGCATTTCTCTTATTTTTCGTTTCTCACTGTAGAAAATATTTTTGCTGCTCACGGGTTAACAATTTTTGATGTAGAAGAATTAACTACTCATGGCGGTTCTTTGAGAATTTATGCTCGCCACAACGAAGACTATTCTAAACCTGTTAGTCACCAAGTATCAGAACTTAAATATAGAGAAGAAGCTGCTGGTTTTACGCAATTAGAATACTATTTTTCATTTGGTGAACAAGTCAAGGAAACTAAACGGAAGTTATTAGATTTCTTGATAAAAGTTAAGCGAGAGGGAAAATCTATTGTCGGTTATGGTGCTCCAGGTAAGGGAAACACTCTCTTAAACTATTGTGGTATCCGCACAGATTTTCTTGACTACACAGTAGATCGTAACCCTTACAAACAGGGTCAATTTTTACCAGGAACTCATATTCCAATTTTTCATCCAGAAAAAATTAAAGAAACAAAGCCTGACTATGTGCTAATTTTGCCCTGGAATCTGAAGAATGAAATTATGACACAAATAGCCTACATTCGTCATTGGGGAGGCCAATTTGTTGTACCAATTCCTGAAGTTAATGTCTATTCTTAAGTATTTGATATTTTTTCATTATCAAAAAGGGGTAATAACATGAAAGTAGTTTTATTTTGTGGTGGTTTAGGAACTAGAATGAGAGAATATTCAGAAAGTATTCCTAAGCCAATGGTGAATATTGGTTATAGACCAATATTGTGGCACGTAATGAAATACTATGCTCATTATGGGCATAAAGATTTTATTTTGTGTCTTGGTTATAAAGCTGATCTAATTAAAAGCTATTTTTTAAATTACAATGAATGGCTTTCTAATAATTTTAGCCTTTCCAACGGTAGCCAAATTCAATTATTCAACCGTGATATTCAAGATTGGAATATTACGTTTGTAGATACAGGGTTAACTGCCAATATTGGCCAAAGATTCAAGGCAGTAGAAAAGTATCTAGAAGGAGAAGAAGTATTTTTAGCTAACTATAGTGATGGTTTAACAGACTTGCATCTACCAACACATATTAAGCATTTTTATCAGTGTGATAAAATAGGTAGTTTTTTGTGTGTCAGACCAAGCCAAAGTTTTCACTTGGTTGACATGGATGAGGATGGTTTAGTGAAGGATATCCAGGATGTAAAACACCGTGACATTTGGATTAATGGAGGATATTTTATTTTTAAAAAAGAGATTTTTAACTATATTAATTATGGCGAAGAGCTTGTCCTTGAGCCTTTTCAAAGATTGATTGCTAAAGAAGAACTTTTTGCGTATAAATACACTGGCTTTTTCGGGGTAATGGATACCTTTAAAGAGAAGCAACAGTTGGATGATATGTATGCTCAAGGCGAAAGACCTTGGGAAGTATGGGGAGATAAACAACTAGAAGTAAGCCATATATGATCAAAATTAGCTTCAACAAGACAGAAGAATCTGAGTACAAAATCCTTTGTCTAGGTTCTCATTGTGATGATATAGAGATTGGTTGTGGAGGCACAATTTTAAAGCTGATAAAGAATTACCAGCATATTATCATCTGTTGGGTTGTCTTTAGTTCCAACGAGCAAAGAGCAGAGGAAGCAACAGCAAGTGCCAGTCTTTTTTTAAAAGAAATCCAGACCAAGAAAATTATCATTAAAAATTTTCGAGATGGCTTTTTACCTTTTCAAGGGATAGAGATAAAGGAATGTTTTGAACAGTTGAAGCAGGAATTTTTACCAGATATAATCTTTACTCATCACCGAGACGATCGCCACCAAGATCACCGCTTAATTTCTGAGTTGACTTGGAATACCTTTAGAAACCATTTAATTTTGGAATATGAGATTCCTAAGTATGATGGGGATTTGGGTATTCCTAATTTCTTTGTCCATTTAGATGAGGCACTTTGCTGTCGAAAAATTCAATATATTTTGGATGCGTTTCCCACCCAGAGTAATAAGCAGTGGTTTACAGAAGAAACTTTTCGTGCCATTCTCAGAATTCGCGGGATTGAATCAAATTCACCGAGTAACTATGCGGAGGCATTTTACTGTCGAAAAATATTTTTCTAAAAAATTTAATTTTTAATTTACTTCTAATGGAAAATAATAAATTTGTCATTGATAGTGAGATAAAAACAACTTTTGTAACAAATGATATTGCTCAAAATATATATCAGCTAGTAACTGAACTGTATCCTATATGTCGTAGTATTACGGGTAATGGTGTTAGGGAAACTCTGAAACTTATTCAGCAGCATATTCCTTTATCAGTTCATGAAGTTCCAACCGATACTCAGATTTTTGATTGGACAGTTCCGAAAGAATGGAATATTAAAGATGCCTACATTAAAAACTCTCAAGGAAAGAAAATTGTAGATTTTGCTAACTCAAATCTCCATGTTGTTAGTTATAGTATTCCCGTTCACAAGAAAGTATTTCTCACAGAACTCAAAGCGCATTTATCTACACTGCCTGAGTATCCTGAGTGGATTCCCTTCCGCACTTCATACTATAAAGAAATTTGGGGTTTTTGTCTAAGTCACAAACAATATTCGGAACTAAATGATGAAGAATATGAAGTATTTATTGATTCTTCCCTTGAACCAGGTCATCTTACTTATGGCGAGTATTATATTCCCGGAAAAAGCACTGACGAAGTTTTAATTTCTTGTCATGTTTGTCATCCTTCACTTTGTAATGATAATCTTTCGGGAATTGCGATCGCTACTTTTATAGCTAAACATTTAAGTCAAACTACACCAAGATATTCCTATAGATTTCTCTGGATTCCAGCAACCCTTGGCTCAATTACATGGTTAGCCCTTAACGAGGCGAAAGTCAATAATATTAAACATGGCTTGGTGTTAACTTGTTTAGGAGATTCAGGCAAGTTTACTTATAAAAAAAGCCGTAGAGGTGACACTGAAATTGATAAAGTTGTTGCTTATGTACTCAAAAACTCAAAACAGGATTACGAAATTATAGATTTTTTCCCCTACGGATATGATGAGCGACAATATTGCTCACCTGGATTTAATTTAGCTGTAGGTTGCTTGATGCGATCGCCTCATGGTAGTTTTCCCGAATATCACACATCAGCAGATAATTTAAACTTTGTTCAACCCCAATATCTTGCCGAGTCGTTCTGGCAATGTAGTTCGATATTACATATCCTCAACAATAATGACATTTACTACAACCAAAATCCTAAATGTGAGCCACAGTTGGGGAGAAGAGGTCTATATCAGGCATACAATGGTCATCAAGATAGTAGGCTAAATCAAATGGCAATCTTATGGGTTTTAAATTTATCTGATGGTCAGCATACTCTGCTAGATATTGCAGAAAGATCGGGAATGTCATTTGAAATGATTAAATCTGCTGCCGATACATTATTAGCACATAACTTGTTAACAACCTACATTCAGCACTTCAATTTGAATTACAAATAAATTACAATCAATGAAAAAGCAAAAAAATCATTCTCATGAAGAAAAGAATACTCAACGAATCTGATTGGGGAGAGAAATAATCAAATATACAGCAGGTTGCGATCAAACCCACCACAAAAAGAGCTATCTAAATAGACTCAAAAAACAGGCCACAATGATTAAACCAGTTGAGAGCATTTTCATCAGTAATGGCATTAATAGCTAGGGTAATGGTTTCATCAAGAGCATCGAATGTGCGAGCGTTAGCAGAACGAAGAATTCCTTTTAATTTTGACCAACATAACTCAATTGGAGATAAATCAGGCGAGTATGGAGGCAAAAACTTAATCTTATTTTGTGTTGTAGTCTTATATTACGATGTAACTTAAAGCATAATGTGAGCAAAGTCTAGATTTAAAGGATTTATGTGCTGGAATCGATAGTCAGTACCAAGTTGAAATCTATGTTTAAATGTTTTACTGGCGAATAACACCACTCTAGGTGTTAAGCAGTATTAAGGGACTTCCAAAGAATAAATTATTCCAAGAAAAACAAGAGACAGGTTTTCTCAAGAATGATAATCATTTTAAGGGGGGAGAAAAGGGGTCGCCTATGTCTTCCCCTTTAAAATGATTATCATTATTGCTAATGGAATAGTTTATTTTCTGGAAGTCCCCAAGGTAACGAAAGCCAAATTCTCAATTGTGGTTATGGGCAAGGTTACAGTGTACGTCAAGTTATCGAACGGGTTAAGGTTATTTCTGGGGTAGATTTTCCGGTCATTGAAACAGAACGTCGCCCTGGCGATCCTGCTTGT
>JBBSCU010000156.1:0-13012 GCA_038249935.1 Chroococcales cyanobacterium | reverse complement strand
TTTGTTTTGTGATTTTTCTATTTGAATTGGGTAGTGTGTTTTTGTTATCTTGAATTTGTCTTTTTGCATGGTGCATGGTCAATTGGTCATTGGTCATTGGTCATTGGGCATTGGGCATTGGGCATTGGGCATTGGGCATTGGTTTTTAACAAATGACAAAGAACAAAGGACAAATGACTAAAAACTGTTACAGTCTATAACGCGATCGCAATATGATCCTCGTTGGGGTGTTAGGATTCCCTAAAAACGTTGAGAGAATACTTTAATGACAGAAACACTCTCTGGACAAACACCCCTATTTGCTGGCAGCACTGGTGGGTTACTCAGCAAAGCCCAAACTGAAGAAAAGTACGCAATCACTTGGACTAGCCCAAAGGAACAAGTATTTGAATTGCCTACAGGTGGCGCTGCTACTATGCGGGCAGGTGAAAACCTGCTGTATATAGCTCGTAAAGAATATGGCATTGCTTTGGGCGGTCAGAAACTCCGGAAACTCAAAATTACAGATTATAAAATCTACCGGATTTTACCCAACGGTGAAACTACTTTAATTCACCCAGCTGACGGCGTATTCCCTGAAAAGGTGAATGAAGGTCGTGGGAAAGTAGGTTATGTCCCACGCAGCATTGGGGAAAACCCCAGTCCAGCACAACTCAAGTTCAGTGGTAAAGCTACCCACGAAGTATAGGGACTAGGCACTGGGAAAGAAGCAGGGGGAGCAGGGAGCAGGGAGCAAGGGAGAATTTTCTCCTCCGCCCCCTGCATCCCGCCCCTCTGCCTCTTTCCAATGCCCCATGCCCAATGCCCCATGCCCTAAACTATTTATGGTATTCCCAGATTTCTCAGAATTTTCTCGCCTAGCTCTCCAAGGCAACTTCGTTCCGATATATCAAGAGTGGGTGGCAGACTTAGATACGCCAGTATCTGCTTGGTATAAAGTCTGTGCAGGTCAGCCCTATAGTTTTTTGTTGGAATCAATAGAAGGCGGGGAAAAACTAGGACGCTATAGTTTAGTCGGTTGCGATCCTTTGTGGGTTTTGGAAGCAAGGGGCGATCGCACAACCCAGAAAAACCGCGATGGTTCGCAAGTCGTTTTTGCAGGCGACCCTTTTACAGCTTTAGCCGAATGTTTAGCACCTTTTCAGCCAGTCAAGCTACCACAGCTACCGCCAGGAATTGGCGGGTTGTTTGGGTTTTGGGGCTATGAATTAATTCGCTGGATTGAGCCGCGTGTGCCAATTCATCCACCAGATGAGCGAAATATCCCTGATGGCTTGTGGATGCAAGTAGACCACTTATTGATTTTTGACCAAGTAAAGCGGAAAATTTGGGCGATCGCTTATGCTGATTTACGCGATCCAAAAGTAGATTTACACGCAGCATATCAACAAGCGGGCGATCGCGTCACTCAAATGCTCGAAAAGCTATCTCTACCTTTATCACCGCAAAAAACCCGATTGGAATGGAAACCACCTGGAAGTCGTGTATCTGGCGGAGCAGAGGAATACACCAGTAACTTTACCCGCGCCGATTTTTGTACCAGTGTCCAAAAGGCCAAAGATTACATTAAAGCAGGGGATATTTTTCAAGTAGTGATTTCCCAGCGACTATCAACAGCATACACAGGCGACCCTTTTGCACTTTACCGCTCTCTACGTCAGATAAATCCTTCGCCTTACATGGCTTACTTTAACTTCCAAGATTGGCAAATTATCGGTTCTAGTCCTGAAGTGATGGTGAAAACCGAAACAGATTCAGATGGTGGGATAATAGCAACGGTACGACCAATTGCTGGAACTCGTCCACGGGGTAAAACTGTTCAGGAAGATGCATCTCTAGCTCAGGATTTACTTGAAGACCCCAAGGAAATTGCCGAACACGTCATGCTTGTAGATTTAGGGCGGAATGATTTAGGGCGGGTTTGTCAAAGTGGTAGCGTCAAAGTTGATGAATTAATGGTAGTTGAGCGCTACTCCCATGTAATGCACATTGTCAGCAATGTTGTGGGTAAATTAGCGCTTGATAAAACAGCATGGGATTTACTGAAAGCTTGCTTCCCAGCAGGTACAGTTAGCGGCGCACCTAAGATTAGGGCAATGGAAATTATCCACGAGTTAGAGTCTAGTCGTCGCGGAGTTTATTCCGGTGTATATGGATATTACGATTTTGAAGGACAATTAAATACTGCGATCGCAATTCGGACAATGGTAGTGCATGATAATACGGTGAACGTGCAAGCCGGCGCAGGTTTAGTGGCTGATTCTGAGCCAGAGAAAGAATACGAAGAAACGTTGAATAAAGCTAGAGGTTTATTAGAGGCGATTCGTTGTTTGCATTGAATATGCCCTGAAACTAAAGTCTGGGACTACCTATAGCAGTTCTCGTTTACGTGAGGTACACCCGTAGGGGCACGGCATACCGTGCCCCTACACCTTGGGATATAACGTTGTACCGCATCTGAATGGGAACCGCTATAAACAAAGCTTACTAAAGCTGGCTGCTGAGATTTTAGAGTAGTTTTGATTATTTAAACGATATTCTTTGTCCGTTACCCTAAATGTAGAAGCTTTTTTTACTAAAATTGCGATATTTGTCCTCAACATCGCAACATTTTTACAAACATCGCAACATTTGTCCTCAACATCACAATATTTTTACAAACATCGCAACATTTGTCCTGAACATCGCAACATTTTTACAAACATCGCAACATTTGTCCTCAACATCGCAATATTCAGATAAAAAAGATGTGGTTCATTTACCTGAAAATAGCTGTAAGAAGATAAAGCCCATATTTGCGCTGATGTTAAGCGAGAATACAGTACTGGGCGAAAGTTATGCTTTATTAAATCCAGAATTCTCAGTCCAAGTCAGTATCCTGTAAAAATTCCAGAATTGCTGCATTCAGCACCTCAAAAGCCCCAGTTGAGGCATCATGATAGCAGTTAGACAAAATTTGTAATTTGGAATTGGGGATATAGTGATGCAATTTTTCACCATGACTAGTAGGAAACCAACTATCTTGTTCACCCCATAAAACTAGTGTAGGACACTTAATCGCACTCAGATTATTTTGAATTTTGGTGAGCATATTTGGCTTATTTGCTTGCCAGTTCTCTATTTCTTGCGCTGCTATTTGTAATTCTTCGGTAACTTTTGCGATCGCACCAGGCAGTTCAATAAACGGGTAAGTTATCCAATAGATATCTTCCTGTGTCAGAATTGACGGATCAAATAGTACTCTACGTCTTTCTATGGCCATAATTTCTCTAAATAGAGGTGCAAACAGATATGCCAGACGCAAAGAATCAATTGTTTGCATTATATCTAACGGCATTTGGGCAAGTAACCACATCGCCCAATGAGGTAGACGTTCGCTAAATATCGGTGCATTGACTACTACTAGCCGCCCGATTAAATGGGGATTTTCTTGAGCAATGGCAAGAGCAATTAATGCCCCCATAGATTCAGCCACAACTACTGCGGGTTCATCACATAATGCCTGAATAATTCTTTGAAATTCAATAACTTGATGACCCTTATCTTCTCGACGAGACAATGGTTTTTCGGAAAAACCATAACCTTTGGCATCAAAACAAATTACCCGGAAATGTTTAGATAATGGTGCTATGCTGTTGCGCCAATTGTAGCTCCAACTACCCATGCCATGTAATAAAATTAGCGGTTTACCTGTACCTTTTTCGCCATAGGCAATTTGTACAGGATAACCTTTAGCATCACTAATAATTAGACTTTGCCGCCCTTTGGGAAAAGTAACTTGCCACCAATCTTTCATTCCGTTATCAACAAACAATTTAACCACCAGTTAAGACGTTCCATAGCATTCTAATTAGGATTACGGGTAATGCTACTAAAACAATGGAGATCAACAACAATCCAGCCAAAACAGCAAAGATAAACCACCCGTCTGCACTCTTTTGCTGGCTAGGAAACTTTAAATACTCTTCCAATAGCTTGATATTATGAGTGTTAGCTGTCCAGGCAAAATCAAAAAAGTCTCCTAAAATTGGCACAGCGCCTACCAAGCCATCGATGATTACATTCAAAACCATTTTGCCCAAGGTGGCTTTAGATACACCCAACCGCGCTGCTTCTAAGATGATGTAGCTAGAAAACATGACTCCCAAAAAATCACCGCCAATAGGTATAAGTCCTAAAATTGGATCTAGACCAATACCAATCTGTGTGCCGGGAATAGTGATAGCATTATCTAGTAGCCGACTGAACTGACGCAGACGCTTCAAGGTGGATGCTTTGGCATCAGGTTCAATCATGGAAAATCGAGGGGGAGAATTAGGCATGAAGGCGATCGCTCACTTTGGATTGAATTGTTAGATATTCTACTCCCCCTACTGAGATTTATCAAAAGTTTTCTCAGGGATTTACTAATTAATATTTTTAGTTAGATTGCGCTGTGCTTTTAAGCGCATATCTTCGCCGACAGTCACGTTTAACTGATCGCCAATTAACAAAACAGCAGCGCTCATTGACAGCCAAAGCATTAAAACTATCACAGCCCCTACAGCACCATATACTTTATTATAATTGCCAAAATTCGCCACATAAAGCCGAAATAAAGCAGACAATATTGCCCAGAAAACAGCTGCTAAAATTGCTCCGGGCATCATTGGCGTACCTGGGTTCCACCGGCTTGGCCCATAGCGATAGACAAAGCTAAAGGCGACAGCAACAATACTTAAAGCTAAAGGCCAGCGCAACAGTTGCCAAAGATGCAACAAAAAGACCAAAGAATCATTTCCGCGCACCATCATTCCCAAAAGTAAATCGCTGGTAAATACTAAAAAAGAAGCTAACACCAAAAGCAGCATAGTACCGACTGTTAACCCCAAAGACACGAGTTTGGCTTTCCAAAAGGGGCGCATCTTCTCTGGAGGAATTTGATGGATTTGATCTAAGGCTGTCATCGCAGTACTCACCGCCCCAGAAGCAGTCCAAATTGCTAATACAAAGCTTAAAGAAAACAAACTACTGTTTTTGGAGTTGGTAATTTCTGTGGTGGCAAAATCACGAATCAGAATCAAGGCTTCTTCAGGTAAAACTTGACTTAATTGCACCGCCAGTTGTTTAAAGGTAGCTTGTAAAGATTCTGCTAATAAGCCGATGGCTGTGAGGACAGCAAGAATCGCTGGAAACAACGATAGTATGGCATTGAAGGCAATTTCCGAAGCCAGTCCCAAAAGTCGTCTTTCGGTTGTCCTGGCGAAAGTTTTTTTGAGTGTGCGCCAATTGAGGTGACGAAAGAAACGGACAAAACGAGGCTTAAACATAACTATAGTAAGTCAAAATCCCATAGAGAAAAACCCAGTATTAGCAAAGTTTTTGGCTTTTCCTTATCTATCGAATTAAAGTGATTCTACCGTAAGTTTGAAGATTGCACTTCGTTGAACTATATAGCCAAATTGTAATAATCGTAGAGACGCGATTAATCGCGTCTCTACTCCTTGATTCTTAACGCAGGGATTCAAGAATTACTGCTGTTGTAATTAAACACAACAAAATAAATCCCAGTGGCAGCAAAAACTGTTGTAAAACGTACAACAATATGGGTATGATTTGTAAGATACCCAAACCACTGGATAACACGTAGGCGATCGCAATCCCAAACAGCACGAACAAGAAATATTTCAGGGACTTAGAGGCAAAACGGAATAGAAGCGTATCCTGATTTGTGTCCATAGTTTTACTCACGAAAGTAGCTGAGTTTTTAGCAGTGAATATTCTTTTTGATTGCCCATTGCTCCTTAAAAAATTAGGCTATGGGAAATCTTATCCCGTCTGAACAGTATTAGTTTTACAGGTGGATATTTGCCCGATTCGATGAATTATTCAAAGACTGTTGTTGCCTTTGGGGATTATTTTGCTTTTCATAGTTAATCAACAGTTGAAATGCAATAAACAAGCTCAATAACAACAGCAAAAATGAGCTTAAACCAGACGGATATCTATTTATTTCTCGCTCAACACCACATTTGAGACAAACATATCTATTGGGATTACGTGTATCTTGGGCAAAGGGGCACTGATTTTGATTGCAATCATGATGACAATCTTTGTCTAACATCATTGAACCTCCTGTATGGTGAAGACTTACATACTTGGTCGGAAATATGCTCTACAGAATCTAGTTAGTTAATACCTACTGTCTGTTTAGTAAACACCACTTTCATGAGTCATTAATATGGGAGAGTAACAAGTAATATCTGTGATTTACTAAGCTTGCAGTAGTAGCGCTGGTAAAATTTCTCCTCAAACACCTTTTCTTGGCGCTTAACTTAACTTCGCCTGTATTAATTACAAGAATAGTACACTTTATAATGCTTTGCAGTACTATAAAGTAAGTTTCCTACCGAGTAGGAAAAAGTATTTTGTAGTATGACAAGTAGGAAGAAGTAGTAAAAATATGGTTATAATCAAGTAAAAAGGATACATCAAGTTAACAAATGGGTGCAGAAGAAGCCTTAGAGTTTGTAGATAACTTAGTTTTTCTCAAGAAGAGAGAACACTTAGATAAAATTCAAAGGATTATTTTGCGTAATTTGTGGGAAGATGGAAAACAAACTTACCACGATATCGCCAATAGTCGTGGCTATACAGAAGCGCATTTAAAAGCAGTTGGTGCAGGGCTTTGGCATCTATTATCAGATGTGCTGGGCGAGAAAGTCTCGAAATCAACCTTCCAAGGCGTGGTTCAGGGATTTTGGACAACTCAACAGTCGCAAAAAGTTCCCTATATTCCAAATTCAGCGAATAATGGCGCTAAACCCCAAGATTTAGATTCTAACTTTGTCGGGCGCGATCGCCAAATAGCCGAACTCCACACCCTCGTCAGTGGGGGAGCAAAAGTTATTCTGATCCAGGGTGAAGGCGGTGTTGGTAAAACTACCTTAGCACGTAAGTATTTTAAAACTCAAAAGTTTAATTTTGTTCTAGAACTGTGGATGGCCACAGAAATCCAAAATATTACTCCAGTAGAGAGTGTGGTTGAGGAATGGCTGCGGCGAGATTTTAACGAAGAACCAGGGCGCGACTTTGGTATCAACTTAGAACGATTACGCCGGAAACTGCGACAGCAAACTCCCAAAATTGGAGTATTTATCGACAATTTGGAAACTGCTCTCGATAAAAATGGTAAGTTTCTGGAATATCGTCGTCCTTATGTTGAGCTATTAAGAGTATTAGCAGATCCAGATGTGCATTCAGTTACTTTAGTAACAAGTCGTGAGCGCTTACGTGAGTCTAGTGTAGAGCTTCATCTTTACCAATTAGAAGGTTTAGATGATGAGGCGTGGCGACAGTTTTTCAGCCGCCGCTACATCAATTATGATTCTATTATTCTCAGTGAAATGTGCAGAGCTTATGGAGGTAATGCCAAAGCGATGCAAATTCTCAGAGGAGCAATATTGACAGATTTTCACGGTGATATATATGCGTATTGGCAGGAAAACTGTACAGATTTATTAATAGAAAGAGAGTTAAAAGATTTAGTCGCTAGTCAATTTAGTCGTCTCCGAGAACATGACTTAGAAGCCTACCATTTACTGTGTCGTTTAGGATGCTATCGTTATCAAGATATTTCTTCCATACCAGTTGAGGGAGTTTTATGCTTGCTTTGGGATGTTCCAGAACAACAATATAGACGTGTAATTAAAGCTCTGCAAGATTTATCTTTGATAGAAGCAAAAAAAGGACAGTATTGGTTGCATCCAGTAATTCGTGATGAAGCGATTAGTCGGTTAAGGTTAGTCGGTGAAGAATGGGAATTAGTCAACCGAAAAGCCGCACAATTTTGGACACAACAGGTTGAAGTAGTTAAAAGTATTACAGATGCCTTAACCGCTTTAGAAGCTTATTATCACTATGTAGAAATTAGTGATTTTGAGCAAGCTGGTGATGTAATTTTACAAGGACGAGGTGAACAGTGGAGTGTAGGGTTGCCTTTGGGTTGCTCGTTTTACCAACTAGGACTACTACAGAAAAATTTCTCTGTAATCAAGCGAATAATAGATAATATAAAATCGCAAGAAAGACTAATTAATCTTTACAATATACTTGGATATACATATCGAATTATTGGGTGTATTAGAGAAGCTATAGAGTGCTATGAGAAATCAGAAAAAGTATTAGACAATTTAGATGTTAAGCAAACAAAAATCTCTATTTTATTTAATACAGGACTTTGCAAGCTCGAATTATGGGAAATGAGAGCAGCCGAAGATTGTTTTAATTCTGTTTGTAACCTTATTGAACAAAATACCAATCTTGATGATTACATAGCTTATGCTCAATGCTGTCTAGCTTTAATTCAATCATGTTCTGGTAGCAGAGAAGATGCTTTTCATCTTGCTGAAGAAGCTTATTTTGCAATATCATCATCAAATAGAGTGACTTTATGGGGAATAGGGCATAGCTTAGTACAGCTTTGTTTGACTTATAAAAATTTAGGTAATCTTAAAAAATCATTTGAGTTATGCCAAAGAGCTATATTTCATTCTGAAGAAAACAACTTTACCCAGATTAAGGCTAAAGCTATAAGTTGTCTGGCTGTACTTTATCGAGAACAGGGAGAATTTGCCAGTGCAGTTTTTCATCATTTAGAAGCAATAGAAATCCTTGATAAAATAGGTGCTAAGTCAGACTTAGCTGAAGGTTATTATCAAAGGGCATTGACTTATCAAAGAATGGGTGAAATCAACATGAGTATGGAAAGTTTTGTGCAAGCGATCGCACTTTTTAACGAAATGCAAGCACCCAGGCAAGTTGAGAAAGTACAAACAGCAATGAAGTATTTTGAAACATAAGCGATACTATTCAATTTTTTGATTTTGAATTGTTATCCATGTTCTCGAATCACTTGGCTAAACTCATTGACTGCATCATACTGATCAGCCATGCGTGAATACTGCGCCAGCAATTCTATATCTAAGTCTGGAAAAAAAGAACTTTGGGACACTTTTTCATATTCCTCATCTCGCAAACAATATACCGAAAGTAGTCCATCTTCCCAAAAACAGACTTCTGGAACCTTCAGACGTTTGTATATCTCCAACTTATTAATTCCGCCACTGGTGACAATAATTTCAATAATCAAATCTGGAATCGGTTTTTTAGTGCCAAAGTTATAAGACTCATCTGGTTCTCGTCGCGTACCATCTTTGCGTTTGCCGAGTGTAGCACTTCCCCTAACGTAGAAGCGAATTTTCTTTTCTCTCAGGTATGCCTCCAACAAAAGACTTGTAGTACTTTTAGCATCTTCATGGTCATCGGAAAGTGGAGACATAATTTCTAAAATTCCATCTAAATAACTTAGTCGGGCACCTGTACCTTCTAGGTCTATATCTAGCTTTTCTAATTGATCCCAACTGACATCATACAGCAGAACATAGGAAGTCTTTGGACTGACAGATTTGGTGATGACTGGGGAATTCATGGGGCGATCGCTCCTGAAGAGGTTAACACTTGAATACTTGAAATTTGCAGTCTTGTCAACGGTTACGACTACAGTCTGAATCACAAAATACTTTGTAGCACTACGTTCAGCTTACTTGCTTTGAGCTAATCTGTATTTTAATTTAAATTACAGAAACTCGATTTACCAACCACTCCAAAGCAAGGTCTTAGAGGGTGTTTAAAAAGTTGGGTATGTTGTAAAAAAGCTCTCTCAGTATAGGCTGTAAATTGATAGTAAACAGCACTGAGAGAGCGACATGACTCTGGTACAATATGAATTTATGAAATTCTCAAGCGGGTTAAACAGTCCCAGCAGAAAACATCCCGCTTAACACCTATCTGTGTCGATGGTGGTTTTGATGGAGAACCGTTTATGCAATGGGTAATGAATTTTTGTCGTTGGATTCTACAGGTGGTTTTACGACCAGAAGAAGTTAAGGGTTTTGTATTCTCAAAAAACCTTGGGTTGTTGAGCGGACTTATGAGAAAGCTGATGGGATATCGGTGATTAGTTTGAGACTATAAGTTATTGCCCGAAACATCGAAGATTTTAATACATCCGATATTGCAAGGTACGCTTTAGCCCAAGATTGGGTCTGAATCAAGTTCCCATTGATGCTTGAGCAATTCTTGGTAAGTCGTTTCCCGAACTATCATCTGCTTATAGAGCATGAGCAAAAACTCTTGAGCTTGTTCACGGGACATCTGCTGCACTTGGTCAGCAAATGTTCTAAGACTAAATTCTTGTTCTAAAGAGAATGTAATAGGTTGATTCATTGCAGGTTCAATCGCCCAACTGGGCGAAAACTAATTTATGTCAAACCAATTCTAGAATTTGCAGTCACTTTTCAGATGCTAGGTATGAGATTTTTCATCACAAAAGAGGTTGCATCACCAAGAGGTTCTAATACCGTTTATCCCAAGTTACTGAAGAAAGTTGCCCAAAGGATTCCTGTCACTCCTATAGCAATTAAAACGTTAGTGAAAAACTTACCTAATTCAGTTTCTTGTCCCAGGCTGTTGTCCTGTTGACCTGCTGTAAAAAATAATGACCAAGCTTGGTTAGTATTAATTGTCTCAAAGTTATTAAAATCAGGGCGAAAAACAACGGGGCTAATTAAATCTTTTTTAGGGAAATCAAAATCAGTTTTCATCGCTTTTATTACTTACTCTTTTATTTGGGTCTGCTTATGTAACTAAATATTATCTTATGTAAATAAATATTGCAATAGCTTTACAAAAAGCAAAGGGGTGGTAAACCGTACTAAGTCGGGTATAAATGCCGTACTTGCTGTTAAAAACCTTGATATCACTCCATTGTGGCAACCCAAGTCAGAACCTAAATTCTAAGTAATCGGACGGAATCAATTACATGAAGAAGAATTCAGAAGTCAGAATTCAGGAGTCAGGAGTCAGAATGGGCTAATCGCCCCGCTATCGCTAACAGGAGTCAGAATCAATCAGTGGGGGATTCTGACCCGCCACTGATTGACCCCCACCAAATTTTTAATTTGGTGGGGGTCTTAAACCCGTTTATTCAGCGTTCGACTGAGCGCTCACGCCGAAGTCCGCTCTTTCGTTCAGAATTCATTCTGTTAGCGGATAGCTAAGGTTTAGCCCATTCTGGCTCCTGACTCCTGAATTCTGTTTTGATAATCAAGATTTTCTTCACTTTAGCGTCTGCACCTCCTTTTCAAGCTCAAGAGGGTAAGCATTGCTCACCCAAATAACCGTCTTCAGAGCAACTTAATACGCCGCTACAATAGTACCCTAAGAAGGATTATGCCCAAAGACTCATATTATGACTACTGCTACAACTGTAAAAACTGAGTACGAAGCGATTATTGGTCTAGAAACCCATTGTCAACTGAGTACTAATACCAAGATTTTCTCTAATAGTTCTACGGCATTCGGTGCTGACCCTAATACTAACATCGACCCGGTTTGTATGGGTTTACCTGGGGTCTTACCTGTACTAAATCAAAAAGTATTAGAATACGCCATCAAAACTGGTTTGGCACTAAATTGTCAAATTGCTAAATATAGCAAATTTGACCGTAAACAGTATTTTTATCCTGACTTACCCAAAAATTACCAAATTTCTCAATATGACTTACCGATCGCTGAACATGGTTGGTTAGAAATTGAGTTGGTAGATGCTGAGGGTAATCCGACTCGCAAGCGCATTGGCATCACACGTCTGCACATGGAGGAAGATGCTGGAAAATTGGTACACGCAGGTAGTGACCGCCTCTCTGGTTCTACCTATTCTCTGGTAGACTACAATCGCGCAGGTATACCTTTAGTGGAAATTGTCTCAGAACCTGACCTGCGTTCGGGAATAGAAGCTGCTGAATATGCCGAAGAGTTGCGCCGGATTGTGCGGTATCTCGGGGTGAGTGACGGTAATATGCAAGAAGGATCTCTGCGCTGCGATGTCAATATTTCCGTGCGTCCAGTAGGAAGAAAGGAATTTGGCACCAAGGTAGAAATTAAAAACATGAACTCGTTCAACGCCATTCAACGGGCGATTGACTACGAAATTGAGCGCCAAATCGCCGCCGTTGAAGCAGGGGCGAGCATTATCCAAGAAACTCGTCTGTGGGAAGAAGGCACTCAACGCACAATTAGTATGCGGATTAAGGAAGGTTCTAGCGATTACCGCTACTTCCCCGAACCAGATTTAACACCAATTGAGGTGTCAAATGCCCAATTAGAGCAGTGGCGCAGCGAACTACCAGAACTACCAGCCCAAAAACGTCATCATTACCAAAATGATTTAGGGCTTTCAATTTACGATGCGCGAGTCTTGACAGAAGATCATCCTGTATCTAAATATTTTGAAGCAGCGATCGCATCTGGAGCAAATCCGAAAGCTGCTGCAAACTGGATTACTCAAGATATTGCAGCACACCTCAATAAGCAAAAACTCAATATTACTGAAATCGCCTTGACTCCCATTAATCTAGCTGATATCATCACTCGGATTGAAACGGGTAAAATTAGCAACGCCCAAGCTAAAGAAAAGCTACCAGATTTGCTCAGTGGTATTTCTCCTGAGAAAGCCTTTGCTGGTCAAGAACTAATCACCGATCCTAATGTACTGGAACCTATTGTTGATGAAGTTATAGCCGCCAATCTCAAAGAACTAGAAAAGTATCGCGGCGGTAACACTAACCTCAAAGGCTTCTTTGTTGGACAGGTTTTGAAAAAGACAGGCAAACGTGCTGATCCTAAGCTAACTAACGAATTGGTAGAGAAAAAACTGAACGCCTAATACTCGACTAACCCAAAATTGTTGGGTAAGGCGGGAGGTAATACGGTTCGGATAAGACTTGATCCCCCCAACCCCCTTAAAAAGGGGGGCTAAGATCGGCGATCGCTATTTTGACCATATTCGAGTCTGCCACCTGTGGGTGAATCCAAATTTCGGGAGTAGAGAGTAAGAGATTTATTCTCTATTCCCTTTGCTAATGATTGTATCCATCATATTAGAAAATAAAGCTACAAACCTAATCTCAGT
>JBBSCU010000155.1:0-13277 GCA_038249935.1 Chroococcales cyanobacterium | reverse complement strand
TACGGAAAATCCTTTAGTAGCGACAAAATCGCGGTTGAGGTTGTTGATAGCAAAGTAAGGACAAGCTTGGATTTCTCCCCACAAGTTGTTTAGGTAATCGCTGGGGAAAGCGTTGGATTGTTGTTGATAGTGTTTCACTGGTTATGTGAGAGAAATATACTTATAAATTGATGTTCAATAAATTCTCGCACCAATGGTGCGAGAATTTAATTACTTATCCCGCAATAAAAACCTCATCATCTGGAAGACGTAATTGTTTAAACTTCATTGCCATTGTTAAAATTCCTGACAAGCCTACAAAAAATCTATATTCTTTCTCCATATCATTACAAACAATGGTTATTGGATAAGAAATAATTCCTTGCTTGTTTAATTGGAAAATAACAGCAGCATTTGTTCTGGGGCAAATAATTACTCCTGGTAACAGATGTTTATTTAAAGCTTGTATTAGAGGTGTTGGTCGTATTGCTCCTCCAGCAGTGCGAATAATTTGGCAATTCTTAAAAGCTGTTAGTTTGTTCAGTTCTGTACTGATAAATTCTTGCCAGTTATCAGTATAACGCAATCGAAAAGTCAATTGATAAGTTTCAGTAGCGCGACTGGTGACTTCAATATAATCACCATTTTGGATAAATTCGTAATAGCGTAATAGGTGAAAAGGATCTAGTCTTGTTTCCTCCGATTCATCTAGAATAAAACCATGAGGATCGCGAATGGAAAGACTTTCAAACAGAGTAGAACGAAAATCAAATAATGGTGCATAGCTTGTACTAAAAACTTCAGCAAATTCTTTTAACTCAGCTAGTGCATCTTCATCTTTTTTAAATAAATCTACGTATTCGTCTAAAGTTGTACGTCCAGATTGTAAATCATCCCATTCTTCAGGAAACTTAGCTCTGATAAACGTTTTAACAAACGCTTGACCACCTTTGATATACTTCCAATCCTTTTTGATTTCTTTGAGAGTTTTTTTTGCAATAGTTTCAGCACCTCGTAAAAGTTTCATTCTATAGCGATAATCATCCCAAGTTCTGTTTCCTTCAAAAATTGATTTTAGAGTATTGAACAAATCCAAAATCAATTTTTCCTCAGCTAAACCTTCAAGCATTTCTTCCAATTCCAACAAGGGACGGGCAATTTCTAGAAATGCTTCTGAACGCCAGTAAGCTTTTAAAAAAGGCTTATCTAAAGAAGGAAGTGTTTCAAGTAAGTCTTTTAGCGCTGTACGTCCGCCAGTAGTATCTAGAGAAGTTAAACCTTCATCCCAAGCGTTAGCGGGTAAGTAAGCAATAGCCTCCGAGTCAATATTAGTTTCAGATTTACCCAAAACACGCCCTACTCTACCAATTCTCTGCCAAAATGCGGCGCGATCGCGTGCTGAAAAAATCAACCAATCTAAATTTTGCCGTTTCGGTTCAGGATGTCTTTCAAAGTTAAATCCAACATCTACAGTGCTAGTAGCCAAAATGATTTGACACTGCATAGCCCTTTGTCTATCTTTTTTGGGTGCAGGGCCTGTAATGCGTCCGATGTCATCATCAAGTCCTTGCTGTCGCAGTAAATCTGATAGACGATTAATATTATCAAGAGAGTCAAGAATTACAGCACCGTTTTCATCAGGTCTTTCTCGAAAACGTTGAACAACTTCTGCTGCTAACTCTGCTAGCCACTCTTCCTTACTATCTGGTTTTGGTCTTAATTCCAGATTAACTGCTGTTTGTGACGGTAAAAGATTAGTATTACCAGCTTCTCCATCAATTCTTGCTATCTTCACACCAGCTTGTTTGAAATTCTGCAATGCTAATTCACAAGCTGGTTCTGGTGTTGCTGTGAGTAAAACTACCTTGCGTCCATTTTCAAAAAACCGAAAAACGTGAGAATAAGCAAGATAAAACAGCATTCCTACTAGCTGTTTAGCATCGTAGAGGTGAAACTCATCAAAAATGACTGTGGAAAATTTGGTGTAAAAACCAGCAGCAATATTGCCTCTATCCAGATTGTTATATGCAAAGAAAGTTGCATAGTAGAAAATATCAGGATTTGTTACCAATAGAATTGGTGTATTCGCTCCAACATCATTGAAAACTGTAGCGGGATTTCGCAAAACATTATACAGCTTTTCTCCTGAACGACGACCAACTTTATCATCAGACCAGCTTTTAATATCTTTAGCTGAAGCTGATTTCACAACATGAGGTAAATTAGCATCACGAACAAACTGTTTTGCTGCTTCTGTTTGCTGTTCAATTAAAGCATTAGTTGGAGCAATGTAAATAGCACTTTGATTTGGTTGATGTTTTAATACTGATAGCCCTGCTTTCGTTTTACCTGTGCCAGTTGGTGCTAAATCAAGGATGATATCTGCATCCTTAGATTGTTCAAATACATCAACTTGGTGCTGAAGTGCATTACCTATAAAAGATAGTTTATTAGGCAAAGATGCACAAATACTGCGGGGTTCTAATCTGATAACTAATCTTTGATTACTCATTGCTACTTTCTCTACCGCAAAAATGTAACCCTGCTGGTACAATCATTTCGCCAACTTGCCAAGCAGCACCCCGAAAGTGAAGATTTTTAATGATGGGTGCAGGAGGAATAGAAATTAAATCGAACGCTAAAGCCTCTATTTGCTGTGGTAAATCAGCAGCATTTAGATAATGTTGACTTTGATATTCACCTTCTGGTAGTAAAGTCACAGGAAATTCATTAAGCACATTCACCTTGACTTTACTCATGAATTTACCAAGGCGAATATAATCTGGTAATTTGTAATTTCCAAATACCAAAGTTTGAAACTTGTTTCTGCGTTCAATCATCCGTAGTCGTCCAGTTTGCGGAAAATTACTTGGTCTAAATGAACTTGGTTTTTTCCCTTGGCGTTGTAATGGTAAATCTTCCCGCGCGGTAGCAACACGGTTATTAGTCATTGCATACCAGTAAGAATCAGAAAGAGCATTGAAACGTTCAAATCTGAATGTAACTCTACCTACTGGTGAAGCTGGTAAAATATAAAAATCCTGTGCTATTGGTTGTAAATCTTCTTTGTAGGTTGGTCGTCCTGTAGCCTGACCTTGGAGGCGATAGGGGGAATTTACCCTACCTAAAGCATAGGTAAGAGCATAATTCCCAATTACCCCTTCAGTGTAATAGGTATCAGACAACTCCCTAGAGGCAAAAAAGACTGGTTCAAGACAGTATAATTCAACAAGTTTTGCCTGCTGAAAAGGAATTGTTGACATATTTAACTCTCTACTTCAACTGGTGTATTTTTTCCTTTACCCTTAGCCTTTTTCTTTTCAGTTGCAACCTGACGGAAGGGTTCATAAGATTGGGTTAAACGCTTGAGAAAATTATCACGTTCAACTTCTGACCAATTAGTTTCTACATCAGTCAGTAAATTTGCTAATTCTTCTTCAGATAGCTGCACAGAAACCCCTCTCTTATTTTTCCAATTAGCAATTACTTGTTTGCTTGCTGTAATTAATTGATTAATATTCAAAGGGTGTTCTAAAGGCTTACCTAATACATCATAAGTAGCTTGTACAAGTTCTAGAGAACTAGGAAGTTCGGTAATACTTCCAAATACACCTAATATTTGGTTTTCCATGCGTCCAACACGACTGGAAACTGCACCGTAACGACTTGTGAAAAGAATGTTACCGATGATATAACGCAGTTCATCCGCAGTTACATCTTTGAGAGTAACAACATCCAGAAAATGCACACCTGGTTTAATGTATTCGCTAGTATTCAAAGCTGTTGAGGGATTACCTTTTTCATCGCGCATTGTGCCATTTTCGTAGATAGCGTTGATTGTGCGATCGCCTATAACATCACTAGCAGGTAAAATACTAAAAGCATCTTCAGTCCAAATGCGACTTTTTTGAGCGCCACCACCACCAGCAGCGAAGCCGTAAAGGAAACAATCTGCACACATTTCACAAGGTGCATTAGTATTTAAAGAACAAAGAGAGCCATCTTTAATATTGGTGTATAAAAGCTCATGCGCTCTTAAATGTTCCCGTCCGTAGCGTCTTTCTGGTGCTACTTGTTTACGCTTAGTCATTACCAAGCGTTGAATTATAGTTTTTTGATTTTCACCTTCTAAACCAGCTTGGACAAATTCGCTACACATTGGCTCACCTGAACCTTCTGTGCGAAAGATAGTTTCAGAATGGGTTGTTCTTAAAACTACTAAAGTAATAAAACGTCCTTTAGGGAAATTCTCATAACTTGTTGCTAGTACTGGAGAAAGTTTTGAAATCGACATGATAAACTCCTAATTAATTAAACAGTTGCAGTTGTTTCAACAGAATCATCTTCAGATTGGCTTCTAACCTGTTTACGTGCTTCCTCAAGGAAAAATAAATAAGCAGCTTCTAAAGTTTTTTGGTCAGATAAAAACTTTTCAGGACGTGCTGAATAAACCTCCTCATATAGCTTTCGTAATACCTCGTAATAATGCTTTATCTGTTCATACTTTGTCGCACCTACGCCATGCTCCCGGATACGGTCTAAGCGAGTATGATATTGCTGTATTAAAGCGGCAAAAATTACATCCAAACCCAAATAAGACTTTTGAGAACGAATGGCAGCAATAAATGCTGTAAACGGTTCTGCTTGAGCAGTTCGTTTAAAAGAACTTCCCCAAATTTTCCCCTCTGCCGCAACTTGAGCAGCTTCTTTGAGATACTTAGTTAATAACGAGGTTTCATCCGGCATAAGGTTCTCCAGTAAAGTATTTAACGGTTCACAAATACGACTCCAAATAACACTCAAATTTGGTTCGTCTTGTTCTCGTAATGTCCAACGTAGCAAGACATAATAAAGTTCAATTGGTCTAACACAAGCACGAGCTAAATCATAGAAACAATCATCGGCTTTCTGAATACTTGCAACCGATGTTGCTAGTTTGCCAATGCAACGTAGCCGCTCAAGAATTTTTTCTGCATCTTGGCGTTGCTCATATTGACCATTTCCCAATAAAGTTTGCAGTGCAGAAGGAATTCCCTCGATTCGTCCGTAAACATCATTAGATAATTCCACTTCTAGATTGCTACTCAAGGTAAAAGGAAAGCCAATATCTAAAGACAAGGAAATTTCTAAAGCAAGTCTCAGTGATTTTAGTAAAGCTAAAGAATTATTAGCATCTCCCCAAACTAGAGGAATAATGACAGATGTGTGAACAAAATCAGGACGTTTTGGCAATGCTAAACCAACTACTTTGTTAGCTTTAAATTCAAGCTGGTTATCTTTATATAATTTCAACTCATCAACTGTGACAGTACCGCCTTCAGCATTTGTTGCTGCAAGTTGTTGTAAAAGTTCACGCCAAATTCTCAACAGTTCTGGAGCAGAACCTTTAGGTAATGCTAAGTGTAGATAAAGCGGGTCTTGTTTTTTAACAGCAGGAAAATTTGCCCCAACTGCCATTAATTGGTAGGCTAAAGCTGCAATTGAATCTGCTTGCCTTTTAGGTTCAGCACTGATACCACCCGGTAAGCGGTTAGAAAAAGCTTGTACTTTTGTCCCAGGAGGCATATTATCTGAAATTAGCTCATCTATATCAGTTGAAGTAGAACCTAAAGAACATCTTTGTCTGGGATTTGCTTCTACATAAGCATTTAAATCATTGCCTCCATTTAACCGAATAGCAAAAGGTAAATTTACCATTCGGCTAACGGCTGCAATCATTTCTTCAGATACTTCTGTTTCTTCAGATATTTGTGTACTTTCCTTTCTTAGTTGAAAAGATTCTTTTAGAGCTTCTTTAATACCCTCAATTCCTCTAACAGCAGCCTTAACAGCAAATAAAGGTCGCCCATATTGACCATTAAACGGCTCAATTGCAGTGCGCTGAAGTTCAGAGATACCCGTATGATGAGCGATTTTATCCCACACATCTTTAGGGCTTAATCCGGCTTCACGGTAACTAAGATAAGCTGCTTTCAACCCCTCAGATATAGCAAATTCTTCTGCGTTACTTACAGGTAATAATTCAAGTTCAGCCGCTTTTGTTAGTGCATCTGCACCAGCAACTTCACCCCACTTAGTTACATCTTTAGCAATTTTATCTGATTTATAACCAGCCTTTTTCCTTTCTAAAAGAGCCTCAACATTTACCAATACTTCTTCAATATTTTGTTGGATAGCTTGAGAAGTAACTTTAATCCCATCCTTGGTAGCTCTGACAAGTCTTTCGATATTATTCCCAAAAACTTGGTCAATTTTAATTTGCCAAACAGCAGCTATTTCTTTTGTCAAATCTACATTTGGTAAAGCTTCCCCTTCAAAAAGTTCGCCATCAGGGAAAATTGCTAAAGGATTTAACCCATACTTTTGTAAAACCTCTTCGCAAGCACCCAGCAACAGGGCTGTAATATAGCCTTTATCTTCAGATATGCGGATTCTAAAGAGGTTACAGCTTCGCCCAAATGCAACGGTTAATTCTTTTTCCAGTTTGCGAAAACGTTGTGCATCTGGAATTCCTAAATCAAACAAGTCAGCAGCTGTAAGCATCGCCGCCCAACGTTCAATATTTGGGTCTTCTGGTAAAAATCTTGCTCCATCGCTGACGTTATGACCTGAATGGCGTTCAATTAGTTTTCTAGCTAACTCTAAATCATCTTCTGAGACGACAAAGGTAAGTACACAAGCCTTTTCAAGTTGTTCTCGTAAAAATTCCTGATTTCTAGCTAAGGTTTTTACTTTTCGTTCTTGAGGATCTAATTTATTCAGATCATGTACAGCAGTTGCAGCTAGTAGCAAAGGTCTTTTATCTTCTGGGACTTCTGCTATTCGGCTGACTGTCAAAATGAACTGACACGCAGAATCGAGGTGTTCTGCAAGGGTTGTACCCGTTCTCACACCAGTTTGATGACGATGTGCATGATTTTCGTAAAGCTGGGGGCGAATTTCACTGAAATAAATCTCCTCCAAGGTTTTGGGAGGAGCATTTAACAACCGATTGCGCTTAATCATGTTGAAAGATATGAATTTAATACCAAACTCAGTCTCACAAAGTGGTCAACAAACACCATAGTCTGTCTTAATTTATTGCGCCACTAGTACGAGTTTTTATTGAATGAATTTTCAAGCCCTATTTTCAGGATTTTCAGGTGGGCGAATTCTGACTCTATCTAATTCAGCAGTTACAATTGCACCAGAGAATAATTCGTCTCCGTAAAGCTGAAGTACTCGCAAACAAACTATTGATTGTTCTTTGGTTGAGAGATTAACTAAGCGCAAGATACCACAGTGAGGATTTCCCCGCAGAATTGCTAACTCTCCAAAATCTTTATCAAGGGTGACTAAAATCCTACCTTCACGATAGGCGGTTGCTAAAATTTCCTCGTCACCTGGATCTTTTGACCAATCTCCAGACCAAACTACATCATACCCAGCCGTTTGTAAATCGGTACGCACTTTAGCATTAATGCAAGTATCTAGTAGTATTTTCACCTTGGGAACTCTATCAATAAAGGTTCAACTCGTTCATGACCAACTAACCTTCGTGCATAGACTAAACAAGCTTGTACATCTTCCCGTTCTAACCAGGGATAAGCTTCTAGCAAAGTTTCAATAGTATCTCCTACTGCTAACATTCCTAAAATATGTTCAACAGCTAGACGATGACCTCGAATGATTGGTTTACCGCCAAAGATTTGGGGGTTAAATGTGATTCTTTCTAGTAATGTTTGTTCGTTCATGGTTTATACGATGACCTCTAATACAAGGTTTACCGAAACAAATATTTAAGTCAATGGAAATTCTGGACAACAAACTATCATCAGTCATAGTTGTTGACCTCACTAGCCGCTTTTTCAGGAATGGGAGTAGTAGTAACTACCCCCGATAGGTGACAAATACTGTTTATGCGATCGCTTTTGACTTGATTACCAGTCGATACTCATGCTGCTGACCTTGAATACGCCGTTTATCAAACTGATAACCACACTTCTTGAGAGTGTGCATAGTTGCAGAAAATCGATGGCTAACTTTTTCTACTAGCTCTTCTGTAGAATGCCAGCAAGTATCTGACATCACTTGAAGCATTCGATCTTGAAGGTTGTCTTTCATAAGAAATCACCTCAATAGGTTGGTTTGCGCCGAAAAAGCCATGTTAAGCTAACCTATGAGATACCACTCAACATAGGTGAACTGAAACAACTTTGTTTCGGTTCTCCTGAATATAACATATTCCTGTCTGTAGTAAAGAAGTGCAATATTAGGCTTGCGAGCAAAAAGCGAGCAAAAAAAATGTTCACCGAGATTTTTGAGATGTATACTAAAGAAGCCTTGAGACTACGCCCTAATCCCTAGCAGGGATTGAAATTGTAGGAAAGATGTGATCAAGGCTTAACATAACTTCATAAATCCCTATCAGGGGTTGTAAGCCAGAGCTATACTCTGGCTTTTTTCGTATCTGCCTAGCGAGTAACATTGTGTTTTTTTGGTATTGAAATTATTGATTAACTTGGTATACATATAAAATAACTAGAAATACCATTTATGTCAATAGTGTAATTACAAATTATAGATGCCCAGAAAAAAAGAAACGATTACACTGTCAATTCCGCCCGGAACCAAGGAACAACTAGAAGCGATCGCTCGCCAACTTAATATATTATGGGGTAAAGAACCCAGTATTTCGGGGTTAATAGTAGCGATCGCCCAACAGTCTGTAGAGGTTGGAAAGCCTTTTGCGCTTGACTCTAACGAAATTAATGCTTTACAGCAAGCAATTAAAGCTTTAAATGATGCGGGTCATATAGAAGAAGCACAAACTGTAATTGCACTTTTGCTAGAACGTGGCAATCTCGAAGCACCTCTTCGTCAATTGCTGATGAAACAACTTAGTCAACCTATCCAAGAATGGCGAAGTAGGATAGAAGAACTGAGGAAAGCAAAACAGCCTTTCTACCTTCTCTATTCCAACTCTCAAGGTCAGGAATTAGATTATAAAGTTCGTCATGCTGAGGTGCGCTTTTTTGAGAAACGCTTTTATCTGATGATCTGGTGCGAAGAGACAGCAGACGTAGAAAACGATATCCCAGAATTACCCGAACTTTGGCACAATCGTTGCTTAAGCTTTGAGCGAATTAAGTCTGTTGTACCTACAAGTGGTGATTGGCGGGGTGAACTTGATTATGTCAAAGTACAACTACACTTTTATCGTTGGCTAGCTAAAGCCTATCAACCGAAAGAAGGTGATATTGAGGATGACATGATTAATAATGTGCGTCAGGTGGTACGCCGAGTAGCTAACCCCTTCTGGTTGATTCGAGAAGTATCGCCCTATTGGGAAGATTGCGTAATTGTATCACCAGAGAGTCTGCGCGATCGCCTCAAACAAAAACTCCTCACCTTATGCAATTTATACGATATCGAAATCAGCAAGTAAATTAGGTTTGCGACTCGTAAATCAAGTTTACGACTCGTATAAGTAGCTGAAGAGGTTGCATAGCTGTATAACTAAAGCTAATAACACACTTATACTACAAAAGGGATAGGTCAAAACTATTGTGAAAGTTTTGTATCCCTATTTTTATAATTCCCAATAGCAATCTTATTTGATTCGTGAGAATTGCCAGCCACAGATCCCTAACTTCTCAAAGAAGTCGGGGATCTTGTTTCTGCGCGTTTGATTCAGGATTGCTATATCACGCTAAATCGAAAAGCAAGATTTCTGCGCCAATGTTGGTGCTAATTTTTAGCTGTTCTTCACCATTAATTTGCACTCCATCGCCGGCTCTAAGTTCCTCGCCATTTAAGTTGACTATGCCTTGCGCTATTTGTAACCAGGCATAACGATCAGGTTTGACTTGATAATTAACAACATCACCATCCTCTAAAACAGATACATATAAATCAATATCTTGGTGAATTATTACAGCACCATTGCGCCCATCTTTAGCAGCAATTAAGCGGAGTTTGCCTTGCTTTTCTTCGAGAGGAAAAGTTTTTTGTTCATACCTTGGTGTCAATTCTTCTTGATCAGGAAGAATCCAGATTTGTAGCAAGTGCAAGGCTTCAGTGGGTGAGGGATTAAATTCGCTATGGCTGATCCCAGTACCAGCACTCATAATCTGTGCGTCACCGGGGCGAATTACTGAACCAGTACCCAAGCTGTCTTTATGCTCTACAGCACCTTCTAAGACATAGGTGAGGATTTCCATGTCACGATGACTGTGGGTAGGGAATCCAGCACCAGGGGCGATGCGATCGTCGTTAATCACTCTCAGAGAGCGAAATCCCATGCGGTTGGGATCGTAAAAACTACCAAAGGAAAATGTGTGATAACTATCGAGCCAGCCCGTTTGAGCATGACCGCGTGCATCTCTATTATGAATTAGGTGGTTAATTGTATTTTGAGACATAGATTTACCTCGCTGTTAATGAGTATTTACTAAGAATAAAGGCGTTAGTCTTCAGTAACCTACTAACTTCTTTTGGAACTATTTAAATAGTAAATCAATACATATAACCTACATTCCGCACTTCATTTTATAATACTAGAACTTACGCATTGACAAAAAATACCAGATATGGATATGGCTAAAAGCCACATCTTTCGTAAGGGTTTAGCATTGCTAAACCCCTACAGCGTGGTCTATTTACGATCATAAGGATAATTAATAAAAGCCTGAAACAGCCTATTTTCCTTAATGCACATCACGGTTAATTTGTATAGTGCGTAAGTCCTAATAACTATTTTAAACAGATCCAGTCGTCTTCTACTTGAGCGATCGCACCACCGGGAAATGGATCAGTTTGCGAGCGGTTTGGCGCTGTAATTAAAGCCGTTAATTTTTCGATGTGTTCAAAATTGGGGGCGTCAGTCAGTATTCGCTGCAATATTTGACGCATTACGCGGCGTTGCAGCGCCAATGGTGCTTTCTGCAATACTCGACGATTTAACTGTAAGGGAAGAAGAGGAGTAAGGGAATCTTTTTCATGCCCCATGTTCCATGACATCGCCTCTTCCCGCAACTGCTGGGCAGCTTTTTCTAGATATTCCACTTCTGCTTGGAGAAGTTCTGCTGTTTGCGCTAAGGCTAATTCTACTTGGGGGTTAAAATTTTCTTGTAAATATGGTAATAACTCTTGGCGGATGCGGTTGCGGGCGTATTTTAAATCTTGATTAGTGGAATCTTCCCAGATTGGTAATTTGAACTCTTGACAAAATTGCTCTGTTTGTGTTCGAGTAATTTCTAAAAGTGGACGCACTAGCATAATGCCCGTAGTTAGAGGGCGTTGCCAAGTCAGGGCTTGTAAACCATCAGCACCAGTACCGCGAATTAAATTGTAGAGGAGAGTTTCGGCGCGATCGCTTGCGGTATGTCCTGTAACTATATATTGATAATTATTTGCCTGAGCGATCGCACTTAAAGCTTGATAGCGCCAATCGCGTGCAGCAGCTTCACTATTTACCGGAGCGATCGCTGTTTCTAAATAAAAGGATATACCCCAAGTTTTAGCTAAGTTTTCGACGTGGTTAGCATTAGCTTGGGAGTCAGAACGCCAGCGATGATCGCAGTGAGCAATACCTAAATGCCATCCCCATTTGGACTGTAAATCTAAAAGTAATTTTATTAAACATAGAGAATCCTGTCCGCCAGAGACAGCGACTAATAGCCGATGATCGCGCTCAAATAAGTGACGCGATTTGATAGTACGATGTATTTTTGCGTGTAGAGGAGTCCATACCATTTTTGGAACTTGTCATAGTTTTTGGATTTGACTTGCAGCCACAACTTCCATATTTATTATTTGCTATTCTGTACAACAATTTCCCCTTTCTGATTAATCTTCATTGGACTCTTAGGAAAAGCTTGATTATTCAAATAGCGCATAAGTTTCACAGTCCGAAAACGCTGATCGATTTGAGGGATTCCCTGCCGATCCATGCGAACAGGAATAATTTTACTTGATACTAAATCTCCTGCTGAGTTAAGTTTGACTTCTAAAATCATTGAATCACCAGTCTGGGCATTTGTAGATAAAGTCCGGTATCCCAAAAAGTTTCCTAAAGAATAGGCGATGATTTTTCCTTTATATATTTCCATCGCTCTCGGAACGTGAGGCCCATGTCCCAGTACTAAATCTGCTCCCGCATCAATCATTTTTCGGGCAAACTTAATCGAATTACCTCGGTTTTCTCCATAAAAAAACTCTGTCTGATTCTTAATATGTAGTGCCTTCGTTCCTTCGGCTCCAGCGTGCATCGATACTATTACAATATTGGCATTATTTTTGGCTTCTGTTATCAGTGCTTGGGCTGCTCCTAAATCATGGATGGAATTATACATTTCGTAAGGAGAAAACCCAATCATTGCCACGGGGATATTGTTAGCTTCTAAATAGAGAATTTGATTTTTATGACCTAATGTTGAAATGCCCACAGCCTCAAGATTTTTCATTGTATCTTTGAATCCTACCGGGCCAAAGTCCATTGCATGGTTATTCGCCATATTCAACACATTAAAACCAGCTTCACCAAACAACCGCGCATATTCAGGTGGAGAGCGAAAAGCAAAGACTTGTCCTCGACTAATATCTTTGGCAGTATAGGGATAATTAGTTAAGCTACTTTCAAAGTTACCAAACAAAATATCAGATCCTTGCAGGTGAGTTCTCACTGACTTTGGTAATAATTGATCTCGAAAGCGGGGTAATCTGTGGTTAGGAAAATTAGTGCCGGGAATAATATCTCCAACGGCTTTGATGGTAATAGTATTTGGTTTTATTATTGATGGCGTGACTTCAGGAATGGCTAATGGAAATCCCACAGGTTCGGTGGGTGTAGTAGCAGCATTTAATCGCTGTGATTGCCCAAGCCGGATCACGACTCCTATACTAATACCAAGATATAAACAGATGCTAATAAAACTAAATGAGACTACTTTTCCCATACTGCGATTTGCCATCGTTCACTCCTCACACGATGGCATTAGTTTATCCTAAAAAATCTGTGTTGGCGCTGTATATATTTACTGCTAGATACATATTTATAAGTAGAGGTGTACAGATGTATACCTCTACTTACAAAACCGCGATCGCATGATCATCTTTTTCAGCAATGTTTTTGAAACGGAGAGGGGGGGATTTGAACCCCCGTTGAGTTTCCCCAAAACGCATTTCGAGTGCGTCACCATCAACCACTCGGACACCTCTCCAGCTATTTACTCACACATTTGAATATCTATTTTAGATTCAAATGCTGTGAATTTAGGAAAATCTAATTATATCCCCATGAAATTATAGCATTTCTC
>JBBSCU010000154.1:0-13352 GCA_038249935.1 Chroococcales cyanobacterium | reverse complement strand
TTCCCGATTGTGTTAGCGGATGCCCAAATTTATAAACCTGTTGCAAGACTTAAATATATTAAGCATTGGGAAGAAGAAATTAAAGAATTAGACGAAGCTATGAGAGAAGTTGGTGCAGCTAATTTACAGGGATTTCGTGAAAAAATTGACCAGTACACCGAGATTCGCAAAATGATCGCCGAACTCACCAACCTGCTAACAGATATGAACACGCTGACTCCTGATATTCACAGCAAATCAGAGTTTGAGGAATTGTTGAATGCGATCGCACAGCGTTTAGATGAGTAAAACTAGATTATTGGTGAAGCTTTGAAGTCGAGCAATGTCTCCGACGGGCGTAGATGCAGCCTTTTTAACTCGACAATTTGTGTTCTGAGTTGCAAGCCTCAAGTTCAAAACTCAAATGATTAGGGTCAAAGCTGCAAGTTCCAGGGTTAAAGGCGCAAGTTCGAGGATAAAAGGTGCAAGTTTGAGGATAAAAGGTGCAAGTTCGAGGATAAAAGGTGCAAGTTCGAGGATAAAAGGCGCAAGTTTGAGGATAAAAGATGCAAGTCCGAGGATAAAAGGTGCAAGTCCGAGGATAAAAGGTGCAAGTTCGAGGGTTAAAGGTCGAGCGATGTCTACGACAGGCTACGCCTAGGCTCTTTTAGCTCGACAACTCGTGTTAAAAGGTGCAACGTTCGAGTTCGGAGGTCGAGCGATGTCTACGACGGGCTACGCCTACGCTCTTTTGACTCGACAACTCGTGTTCAAAGGTGCAACTTCCGAGTTCAGAGGTAAAATGGCGAGGCTTTGAGGTTAACAACTTGTGTTCTAATTACGAATTACGAATTGGTATTAGCCACCCAAAAACCTGCTCAACTGTCAAATCCAGTGTTAAAAACGTTGGTGTGGGAAGGCGAGTCCTACCTGTCAACTCAATAGGTTCCTGTCCAGGTATAAATGCTAGAATCAATCGCTCATCTGGATCGATTAACCATCCTAGCTGAGTACCATGTTTAAGGCAGTGCAAAATATTACTGATAACTTTAGTAGCTCTCTGCTCAGGTGAGAGAATTTCTACAGTCCAGTCGGGATAAATTTTAAAAGCATTGGGTACTTCACCGTCAGCTTCAAAAGGAATTCGTTCCCAAATGAATACAGCAGCATCGGGAACAATAGAACGTCCACCAAAGCTACAGCGCAATTCTGGAAAGGCGAGGGCAATTTGTGATCCTTCTCCAACTTGATTTACAGCATCACAAAACTTGAGTTGCAGACGAGAGTGTTTGCCAGCAGGCATCGGTTTTTGGTAAATTTGACCGTCAATAAACTCACTTGTCGGCTTGGTTTCTGGCAGTTTGAGGAATTCTTCGAGGGTGAGAGACGGAGGAGTTGCTGTTGTCATCGCCTTTAGTTCAGTATCATTGATTGCCACTCTGCCAAAATTCTATCGTTTATATTTTCTGCTGAGATAAATCCAGCAAATTTGCCAGCTTGTAAACTACCCGCGCTCCAACATTACCATCCCACTCTCCATCACCGACTTCGGAGATATCAAAGCCAATAATTTTTCTGCCACTATTGACCAATTCCCGGAATAGACAAAATGTTTGCTCTAATTCCAACCCACCTGGAACGGGAGTACCTGTACTCGGACAGAGTTTGGGATCTAGACCATCTGCATCAAAGCTAACGTAAACATTCTCAGGTAAATGACTGATAATTTCTCGGCATAAATCAATCCAAGTGGTTCCAGAGTAAAGCTTTTGCTTAATAGCAGGGTCATAATAAGCAATAATGCGATCGCTAGATTGGTCAATTATTTGCACTTCATCATGACTAATATCACGCAAAGCCACCTGCACTAGCTTAGAAATTTGCGGTATTTTCATCGCATTAAACATAATAGACGCATGGGAAAACTCGAATCCCTCATAAGCATCGCGTAAATCTGCGTGGGCATCAATGTGCAGAATGCCATAGTTTGCATAGTTAGCCGCTAACGCTTGGAAATAACCTAAAGGCGAACTGTGATCTCCACCAATAACTGCAACTCGTTTACCCTTGTTAATTGCTTCCTGACAATTTTTAAACAGCCATTGATTCACTTGTTGACAAGCTTGATTAATTTCTGTCAGCACAGATGTTAAATCTGGTGTATCCGAGAGTTGTTTACCTTGACCTAATCGCTCGATAATTTTTGCTGCCAAGGCGCGGTAGTATGTGTTCTTCTCTAACATATCCTGGGGAATTTCCACCATAAAAATTCCCTGCTTCCAACCATCAGGGTGATCAAAATCGAACAAATCCAGTTGAGTCGAAGCATTGAGAATTCGCTGTGGGCCATTAGCTGTCCCTGCGCCATAGGAAACGGTGACTTCCCACGGCACACCAAAGACAATCAAATTTGCAGATTCGTAATCGCAGGGTAAACCAAAGAGGTTGCCATTTACTTCACCTACGCCGCTGGGATTGTAGTCTTGTAGTTGATTACTCATCGATTCTTTTCTGGATTTAGGTAGAGAGTACAGCCCTTGGTGGACATCTGCATTCTAATCAAATTTTTTCCAACCGGACGATCGCATTATAATCAGGTACACCTTCAAGCGATCGCTTACTTTTATCTAATAGCACATTCCCTTCTGGCCAATGTACTTGCAAGTTACCTGACTGAATTGGCGCAATATAGACTTGACAGAATAACTCGCCTAACTCATTCTTAAGAACGATGCGATCGCTATTCTTTAAACCCAACTGTGCTGCATCAGCAGCATTTATCAGCACAGCATCTCGCACCGCCCCAGTAATTGCATCCTTGCGTTCCTGCACCATACTATTAAATTGTTTGCCCCGTCGCGTTGCTAATAAAAAATAGCCCTCTGGTAATTCCCTCTGTGGTGGCAATAATACGCCAAAGTGTGCTTTGCCATCCTCTGTAGGAAAGTTCCAACCAAAGCACAAATGTAATCCACCATACTGAAACTGATCACCAGCTTGCTGTAAGTGTTGAATACCAGCATATTGCGGAACAACTTGAGCAATTTCTTGACGGATAGCAGCTGTGTCAACAAAAGCCAGCTTATCTGCCAAATCTGGCTTTACCCGCCTTGCCAATTCTAAAAACACTTCCCACTCTGGACGTGCTTCCCCAATGCGCGGCCCCGGAATTTCTGGACTGAAAATTACCCGGCGTTCGGTGCTAGTTTGTGTGACTCCCCCTGGTATTTCATAGCGAGTCGTCGCAGGTAAAAGCACCACAGTATCAGCAGGTTCTACCAACATTTGGCTAGAGAGAACAATATCCATATGTACCCGCAACGGTATTTGCTTGAGCGCCGCTTCCACATAATCCGGTTCTGGCAGCACTTCTAAAAAATTCCCTCCCACGGAAAACAACACATCTAATTGCCCTTGATGGGCGGCGTTAATCATTTCTGGAGCAATTAAACCTTTACTGGCTGGCACTTCAAAGCCCCAATGCTGACTCAATTCGGCAGCATTTTCTGGGGTAATAGGTTTACCACCAGGAAACACTGTGGCGTAACATCCCATCTCTGCACCACCCTGCACCCCAGAGTGACCCCGAATTGGCATCAAACCGCAGCCTTCCCGACCGACAAAACCTTTGGTGAGAGCTAAGTTGATAATACTTCGCACATTATCTTCGCCGCATTCATGCTGAGTAATGCCCATACTCCAAACAAATACGGCTTTATTAGCTTCTTTAACCATTTTGGCAAAGGCGTACATTGACTCGCGGGATGTACCAGAAAGTCGCTCTAATTCTTCCCAAGATTGGCTTTCTAACGATGCTTTGAGTTCGGCAAAGCCAACTGTGTGTAAATCAATAAATGATTGGTCTACCCAATTGTTAGCAATTATATGTTTAATAGTGCCATTGAAAAATGCTATGTCCCCGCCCATATTGATTAAGAAGAAGTCTTCCGCAAACTTGGTACCAAAAACGGCACTTTCCACAATTGACGGCACCCAGTAGCGCTCCATTCCTGGCTCACGGTAAGTATTAATAACGACAATTTTAGTGCCAGCTTTCTTGGCGTAATGGAGATATTTGACGGTAACAGGCTGATTATTAGCAACGTTGGAGCCAATGAAGACTAATAAATCAGTACCAATCCAGTCTTTATAAGAACAGGTGGTAGCTGCTGCACCAATTGCAGCTTTCAGCCCCGCCGTACTAGGAGAATGGCAAATGCGGGCGGCGTTATCAATATTATTGCTTCCCATTGCCCGCACAGCTTTTTGGGTAGCATAATAAGTTTCGTTAACGGTACCGCGACTGGTAACATAGAAACTGAGATGGTCTGGTGTAGTGGTGCGAATGCGATCGCTAATTATTTCTAAAGCTTCATCCCAACTAACACGGCGAAAACCTTTTTCCCCTCGTTGACGAATCATCGGGTACGGAAGCCGTCCTAAATCTCGTAATTGGGAACTTTTCTGTTTTTGCAACTGCGAGACATCCGCCAGTAGCACAGGGTCAAAAGCTGGCATGGTATTCATCTGCAACAGCCGCAACCGGACATTGCACAGATGGATACCATCTAACGTCCAATCTTTCATCCCGGTTGTTCCGAGAGCGCAACCATCACACACACCTTTATCGAGAATATTCCACGTATAAGGTAGTTTGTCACGAGACAGCCAAATTGCTCGAAACACCTCCCAGTAATTGTTAGGGTACTGTTCGCCAATACCAAAGGGCTTCCAACTTGCCCAATGCTGAGGTGTCCAATACTTTTTAGGTTTCGGCAACATGACGCAGTGTGTGAGTGACGAAAGTGATTCTTCCAGGCTACCGTTTTTAGTAGCATTTTAGTAGCAGACAGTTAAAAATCTAGACAAAGGAGATAAAAATTGGGAAGATTAGCTCTTGTTTCTTAACGACAACTTGAACGTTTATAACCACAACTTCAGCCGGAGTAACAACAACTTAAGCGTTACTTATCACACTTGGAACATTATTAACCACAGCTTCAACATTGATAACAATAAATTAAGTTGTAGTAACAACGACTTAAGTTTTACTTATCATAAGTGAACTATTAATAACTAATGTTTAAGCTTTAGTAACAACAACTTAAGCGTTACTTATCACACTTGGAACGTTTTTAACCACAGAAGAAGTTGTAGTTAACGCAGCTTTAATTTTATCAGCAACAGCGTTTAGTGTGGTAACAAGTGATGAACCGATACTAACGATAGTTACTTGTAAAGTTGCCATATATAGTGCAACTTCATTCTCACTTAATATGGCAGGTCTGCGATCGCACGAATATTAGTAGTTGGTAAATTTCCACTGTGTTTTTGATATAGTAAAACCATTGGCACTGCGTGTTAGCTTCTCTAACTTTAGGCGCAGTAGCCAAATAAAATCCCCGCCACAGTGGACAGGGATAGTAATTCTTAGCAAAAACTTGTCTGCTAGCTAAGAAAATCTTTGTGAGCAGCCACAAGCATCTGTGCTTGCCTCAAAACGTTTCCGAATAAATAAATAGGAATTTGCCAAGCTGCAACGGTAACTTCTTTAACCATGTCCTGTACACTAATTGCGATTAATTCCTGTTCTGGTGGCTCTCCCTCAAGGGTACCAGACCAAGTAAAAGCTAATAAGAAATCATCCTCTCCAGGCAAAGAGCCAATCAAGCATTCTTCTTGTGTTGGCTGGCAAATAATCCCATATTCATCTGCCAGTTCTACTAGTTTTTGGAAGTTTGTTACGTTCGTCATTTGTCTTTTGAATGTAATTTAATATCAGTTTTACAACGTTGTCCAGGTCGTTATTTAAACTACTGGCACTCTGCCTCGTCCATGAGCCAACATCCCAACAATTTGCTCATAAATACTACTAAGGAGACTTAAAAAGTCTGTAGGATAGAAAGCCCAGGAAAGACTTAGCAGATAATACAAATAAATCAATAGGGACAAAAACGGATGATTTTCTTCAGATAAGTGATTAGATGCCATTGTTGCTTCTCAAATATAAAAAATGTCTAGTCAAAGTAACTAGATATTCACTATAGATTATGAGACTTAGAGAGAAGTGCCATAAGTTTAGAGGTCAGATGGTATACGATCGCTTAAAGAACGGCTACTACAAAACTTTCCTAAACAAACAAGATGCAAGTATCTGGTCAGAGTTAGGAATTGTGGGGTTCTTATTAGGGTTAATCTAAAAATTTTACTGCGATCGCCTGATTCTATCAGCAACAATTGCTACTGTTTTACAAAAAGCTAGACTACTTAATTTTTCGGTTTACCTATTTATAGGCAACTCTTTCACGACAATTTCAACGCTGATGCTCCTGAGAGGATGTTTGAAAAGTATTTAGCTGTGATTTAGGCACTTATCGATCCCCCCTAACCCCCCTTAAAAAAGGGGGGAACCGGAATCAAAGTCCCCCTTTTTAAGGGGGATTTAGGGGGATCTAGAACGTTTTGCTACCTACAATAGGAGTTTTCAAACAACCTCTGATACTAAATAGTAGCCTCGCCTATTTAGCGCAGCTTCATAAAAAAAGGGACGGGCAAAATACCCATCCCAGAAGATTCACCTTTGATAGCAAAACTTTTATTGCACTTGGGTAGGGAAAGCCCCAGGTTGCACAGCTATGTTAAGATTCTGTCCATTGCGACTTAATTCCATAGGTAAATCGCCCCCGATTTGGCTATTTTCTACTGCCTTTTGGACACTGCTGGCATCTGTGACTGATTGACCACCGACTTTTTGGATAACATCACCAGCACGTATCCCTGCTTTAGACGCAGGTGAATTTGGCACAACTTTCACAACCAATACACCTTTATCTTCATTCACCCTCAAACCGCTATTGGGATCTGAGTTGATATTTTGTTTTAGCTGAGGCGTTAATCCTACCATCTGAATTCCCAGATAAGGATGTTGTACTTTGCCTGTAGCTATCAGTTGACTGGAAATGCGTTGTGCTGTGTTGATGGGAATCGCAAAGCCTAATCCTTGTGCCCCTTGGATAATGGCAGTATTCATGGCAATCACTTCGCCACGGGAATTTAGTAGCGGCCCGCCAGAGTTACCGGGATTAATCGCCGCGTCGGTTTGAATATACTCTACTCGCTTATCAGGAGCGCCGATTTGATTACTACTGCGTCCGGTGGCACTGATGATTCCGGTAGTTACTGTATTATCTAGTCCCAGGGGGTTGCCGATCGCGATCGCCGATTCTCCTGCTTGCAGTGTATCTGAGTTACCCAAGACCACTGAAGGTAAATTGTCCGCCTGAATTTTGACAACAGCGACATCGGTTAATTCATCTTTTCCTAGCACCTTACCTTGGAAGGTACGCCCATCTTTGAGTGTCACTGTCACCGTATCAGCCCCATCTACCACATGGGCGTTAGTGAGAATGCGACCATCGGCACTGATGATAAAACCGGAACCAGTACCGCGTTCTACCCTTTCTCGTGATTGTGGCAGTTGCGAACCAAAAAAGCGGCGAAAAAATGGATCGTTAAATTGATCTGGGATTTGACTTCTTATCGTTCGGGAAGAGTTAATCCGTACTACTGCTGGCCCGACCTTCTGCACCACTTGTATAACAAAGTTAGAATCTGTGGCGACTGGTAATGCCGGAGCAGCATTGACTCGACTCACTGCCAAATTAGACGCACTTTCAGATACCTGCTGAGGATTTCCAGCTATATAACCGCCTGTCAATGTCATACCTGATCCTAGCAGCACCAGCGATAGAGAGGCGGCAGCCTTTTTCCAGACTACTCGATTATAGTATTTGGTATTAGTTGTGTTATGTGAAATGCTATTTGATGGGTGTTCTCTGTCGGGAGATTCGTTTTGCATTTGCTGTCTGAAAGAATATGGTTAGATATATTACTAATGTAGATATTATTTATAGCAGTTTTGTTGCAGAGATATTGCTTTATTGTAAAGAGTTTGGTATTTTAGCAGGGGATAAGGGCAGAACCTCGAAACAAAGCAGGTTTTTTCTATAGTTGACACCAATGACACTTATCCGGCTCTACCGCGTGTTCCATCTATGCTGAAGAAATAAAAATGGCACAGGGGAAAATATTACTTAAGTCTGACACTTTCTGGACAAGTGTTAAAGAACGGACTGAATATGCTCTGCAATGCGGGGCGCTGCTGTCGATACCGACGGAATTTGAATTTGTCGAGCAGGATGGCGTGCGCTTTTTAGTGCGGATTTTGTCTAACCTGAATCGCAAAAAAGCAGCTAAGGAGAAACAAGAAAAACAATCTACCGCGTCTGGTGAAGAGTTTAATCCTTTTTTGCCCTACGAAAAGGATCTATTTGTGGCGGATATCTCCGACACCCACGTATGCATCTTAAATAAATTCAATGTTGTAGATTATCACCTGTTAATCATCACCCGTGCCTTTGAAGAACAGGAAAGTTTACTCACTCTCGAAGATTTTGCAGCTCTGTGGGCTTGTCTAGCTGATTTTGATGGTTTGGGTTTCTATAATAGTGGCAAAACCGCAGGTGCCAGTCAGCGACACAAGCACTTGCAATTAGTTCCACTACCACTTACACCTTCAAGTCTACAAATACCTATTGAACCTCTGCTGACATCAGCACAATCTCAAAACTTGATGGCAACTTTACCAAAACTTCCTTTTGTACACGCTTTTGCACGCTTAGATCCCCATTGGATGCCATTCACAGCAGCCCAAGCAACACTGGATGTTTATAGCACCTTGCTAGATGCTCTGAGTTTGGATGCAAGGCAATCTAGCGCTTATAATCTGCTGATGACACGAGAATGGATGCTGATTGTACCGCGATCGCACGAGCATTTCCAATCCATCTCTGTGAATTCATTAGGATTCGCTGGTACTTTGCTAGTGCAGAATGCCGCACAAATGGAGATTATCAAAGCCCAAGGGCCAATGACTATCCTTAAAAATGTTGCTGTATCCGATCAGAATGAATCCTGATGTGGTTGTTGAAACTGGTACAATATCTCAATTAAATTGTATTTTACTTCTGCTTCTAGATAGTGCTTTTCTTTGTTAATGTTTTGCAACTTATACAGTTCTGGTAAGCCTTGAATTTTCGGCAGTTCTACTAAGTTAGGTATGTTGCTACGTTCGATATATTCAACTACTTGGTTGGAGTATTGCAATTCCACACAAACTTCTACCATGCAGCGATAAAGTTTATTCCATTCTTTTGCCAGTTCTTTTTTAATTTCATTGTCAGAGACAACTTTATCCCGGAGGAATTCTACAGTGTCAATGGCAGATTTAAAAATGTCGTAAGCATCTGTAAAACGTTTAGCGTCTATGTAAGCCAAACCCTGATTGAAGGCAGTTTCTGCATAATCTTGAGGAAAAGCCTTGCGGGTGTATTCTTGCAAAGCTTTTTGGTAACAGGAGATAGCTTGATCTAAATTTTCTGCCTTCTCTCCTTGGATGCGGTAAAAGTAAGTTAAGCCCAAGTTGTTTTGCGTTGTCGCCCATTCATAAGGAAAGCGATCGCAGGTGTAAACTTGCAAAGTTTGTTGGTAGTAAGAGATAGCTTGTTCTAAATTTTCTGCCTTCTCTCCTTGGATGCGGTAAAAATAAGTTAAGCCCAAGTTGTTTTGCGTTGTCGCCCATTCATAAGGAAAGCGATCGCAGGTGTAAACTTGCAAAGTTTGTTGGTAGTAAGAGATAGCTTGTTCTAAATTTTCTCCTTTCTCTCTTTGAATGCAGTCAAGGTAAGCATTGCCCAGGTTGTGCTGCATTATTGCCCATTCTTCGGGAAAGCGATCGCGGCTGAAAATAGTCAGCGCAATTTCATAACCTGTAATCGCAATTTCCAGATTATCCGCCCGGTTCCCTAAAGAACAGTCTTGCAGTTGGTGGCTAAAATTCAAGACATCTATAACAGTGTTTTGTGCTGATTCTGGATCTAAGTCTAATAGAGTTGCCGTTGCCCAACTGCGTAACACTTGGGCAAAGTTCATGTCTAACTTCTTTTGGTTTGCTTCCAGCAGTGAGTGGATCACTTTGGCATCACCGTCGCTGTCTGCTGAAGCCTGGAGTAGCTGTAATAAAAAGTCAACTTGAGAGTCAAATATAGGAGCTATCTTTGCATCTCTGTTACTTTTAAACAGAGATAATCCCAGTTTCTCAGTTATCTTACGGCTAATTTTTTGTAAATAATTCCGCTGCATTAATTGTTACTCTAACTTTCAGTACTCTAGGTATAATAGCTATATTCTTCAACTTCCAAGCCTGTAATTCCGCAAATAATCATAAATTAAGGGGTGTAGCAACTTTTTTATCACTCAAACGTAGATTTTTGAGAGTGATCGTTAGGGTAATATTTAATATACTTTAATTAAAGAAAATTATCTATTGAGGCAAGCAAAGAAAACCGGGGGAGACTTTGATGTAATATCAAGTTCGGATAATTCGTTATGCTAACCACAGTCATTGCACCCCACATGGCAGTGTCTTCTCCTAAGAGGATGTTTGAAAAGTCCTATTGTAGGTATCAAAACGTTATAGATCCCCCTAAATCCCCCTTAAAAAGGGGGACTTTGATTCCGGTTCCCCCTTTTTTAAGGGGGGTTAGGGGGGATCTCTAAATGCCTAAAATCACAGCCAAATACTTTTCAAACATCCTCTAAGAGCATCTGTGGCTTAAAATATTTCTAACAAGGCATCAAAGCATCTAATCTCCCTAACACTGCCATATCTTCCTCATCTAATTCTACCGGAGTTCCACTGCGAATTAGTTCCGAAAAATCTTCATTAGGCACCATAACAGTTAGCGTGTACAAACGTGTAGAACCTGTATTTTTGATCAAATGAGTAGCCGTGGGAGGAACTAATAAACTATCTCCAGCTTTGATATTAGCAATCTTGCCGTCACAAATAGCGATCGCTTCCCCTTTGAGGACAAAAAACATTTCCACCGCCCCCTGATGACGGTTTGGCGGTGTTTGTCCACCAATATCAAAAATTTCTATGCAGCAAGTCAAGGAAGTATTAGCGTTTGTCGAATCGAAGATAATTGCTAACCGATTAGAGTCGTGAGGACTGATGCGATATACTTGGTAATCGTGGGGAGATTTGATAACCGGAATTACACAACGAGTAGCATACATTTATTTATCTCCTCGGAAGTTATCGATGGGTATGAAAATAGATAGGGGTATTGAATATTGAGTTTTAACAGTTATTCTATGGTGGTGAATACAGAAAGGGAAATAATCTCATGCCAAGGCGCAAAGAAGAGAGAAATTTTAAGGAGAGTAAATAATTTAGCATTGCTGTGATTGTATAACTAAATCACTCCTCACTCTTTTGTAGGGCTGTTAAAATCCCTTGGGAATCGGTGACAAAACCGAAGCATTGTTTGACGTTGTACAATGTCGCTAGCCAACAATATTCGGGAGAAGTAGTAGCGGTGCAGTCTTTAACTAACACGCAGTCATATCCTAAGAAGTTGGCATCACATAAGGTACTTAGCACACATTGATCGGCATTAACACCAGCAAAAAATAATGTTGTCCTTCCCAGATTCCGCAAGATGCTATCTAATGGCGTATCCCAAAACCCACTCATCCGGTATTTGTCCACACAAATATCTTCGGGAAGCTGTTCTAGTTCGTCTACTACTGCTGCGGCCCAACTACCTGCCATAAGTACCCTTGCACTATTGGTTGGCAGTGGATCGCCCAATCCCACACCCTCCCCTGTTGGGTTATAGACATGACGCGAACCAGCACTGATATTGAGTAAGTCGGGACGATTCCCCCAATTTAGCCAAATGACTGGAACACCAGCCTCACGCAGTTCTGGAAGTAAGTTGTTCAAAGGTTCAATGGGCTGACGCGCCGGAGTTACATCAACGCCAATATGCGCTAACCAGCCATCAGGGTGACAGAAGTCGTTTTGCATATCAATGACGAGGATAGCAGATTTTGCCAAGTCTAGGCGCAGGGTTTTAGTTTCTGTTGATAAAATAACGGGTTGTGGGGTCTTTTGAAGACGAGTGATGTCTGCGATCGCATTATTCACTGTCCACGCATTTGGTGCAACTCCCAATGTCCGAAAAGGTTGATTCATAAATTGCAATACCTAACAGCATTTTCTATTTTGTAACTTGAAATTCAGTTGAAAATACAATTACTTAATTAAGGTTAAATATGATAGATTTTACCATCCAAAATGTGATGATTGCCGTCCGTGATGATTATGCAACAGTAGATGTACAGGTTGTGGATGGTGCGATTGCTACCATTTCTCCCAATCTACAGGTAATCGGCACCGCCATAGATGGTAAAAATAAGCTATTGCTTCCTGGCTTTTTCAACGCCCACACCCACTCCTCAGAGATGTGGCAACGCGGAATTATGTCAGTTTTCCCTTTAGAATTATGGCTGGCGGAACTGTATGATTTTGCCCCTCTTGATACTCAAAAGGTTTATCTGAGCGCTTTGGGTACAGCGGTGGAAACTCTACTTTCCGGCGGGACGAGTGTGGTGGATCATCTGGTGTTAATTCCCGGATTTGAATTGGAAACGATCGCCACTGCAACTCGTGCTTACAGAGAAGTTGGAATTCGCGCCTTTATCGCCCCCCTAATTCAAGATGAATCTCTTACCGCAGGTATCCCATCTGGGCAATCAGCCCAAAGTCATGAACCTTATTTTCGTTCAACGGCGGCAACATTGGAAATCATCGAAGAGGCGGTGCGACAATTTCATCGCCCAGATGAGGGTGTGAGTATTTTAGTTGCACCAACAGGGATACAATTATGTACTGATGCTTTGTTTAAGGGGTGTATTGAATTAAGCGATCGCTACAATCTTTGTCGTCACTCTCATTTACTTGAAACTAAAGCACAGGAAAAACTCGCTCAAGAAAAATACGGTTGTACTGCTGTTGAACATTTGAAAAGAATCGGATATTTGAGCGATCGCACAACACTTGCCCATTGCGTTTGGTTAAATGATGCTGATATCGCCATCCTCGCTCAAACTCAATCTACAGTTGTTCATAATCCCTTAAGTAATCTGCGTTTAGGCAGTGGCATCGCCCCCATTTTAAAATATCGCCAAGCTGGTGTAAACGTAACTTTTGGTTGTGATGGTGCTTCTAGTAATGACTCCCAAGATTTGCTAGAAGCCATCAAAATTGGTTCTATTTTACATAATGTTACAGACTCAGATTATCAGCACTGGATTACACCCCGCCAAGCGATAGAAATGGCATCCTTGGGAGGCGCAAAAGGATTGAATCTTGCAGATAAACTCGGTTCTTTAACTGTCGGAAAACAAGCCGATTTGGTACTTTATGACCTTACCAACTTATCATTACTTCCGCGTACAGATCC
>JBBSCU010000153.1:0-13403 GCA_038249935.1 Chroococcales cyanobacterium | reverse complement strand
GTTGCAACGGGAGCGGTCTGCCTCGTAACGGGAGCGGTATCTGTTGCAACGGGAGCGGTCTGCCTTGTAACGGGAGCGGTATCTGTTGCAACGGGAGCGGTCTGCCTCGTAACGGGAGCGGTATCTGTACTTTTTGATCTTCCCCCACTGTAAAACTTTAAGACAATTCTTGGCAGTGTCTACAAAATCTGAATAGAGCAAAGCAGGGGTTAGCATAATAGCAAAATCAGCAGATAATACATATAGCCAGTAATTAGCTAGCGTCCGCCAAAAACCACTCATGCCGCAAAATAACCAAACCGCCGTTGAATTCCGCGATGTCACTTTTAGCCGCAATCATCGCCCTTTGGTGTCAAATCTCAATTTCACTATCCGCCAAGGAGAAGCGCTAGTATTACTTGGACGCAGTGGAAGCGGCAAAACCACAACAATGAAGTTAATTAATCGCCTATTCACACCCACACAAGGCGAAGTTTTATTTGATGGTATTCCCACAACTCAATGGGATGAAATTAAACTGCGGCGAAAAATTGGTTACGTCATTCAAGAAATTGGTTTATTTCCTCATTTCACAGTTGAACGTAATGTCGGTTTAGTTCCTTCTTTAGAAGGTTGGCAACCCAAACAAATAAAAACGCGGGTTTATGAATTGTTGCAATTGGTGGGTTTAGAACCTGCACAATTTGCCGGACGTTACCCGCACGAACTTTCGGGAGGACAAAGGCAAAGAGTCGGTGTAGCCAGGGCTTTAGCAGCAGATCCGCCAGTGTTGTTGATGGATGAACCCTTTGGTGCACTCGATCCGATTACGCGCCTAGAACTTCAACAAGAGTTTCGGCATTTGCAGCAAGAATTAGGCAAGACAGTTGTTTTTGTTACTCATGATATTCAAGAAGCTTTTATTTTGGCATCAAGAATTGGTTTAATGTATGGCGGAGAATTGGTAGTATTGGGGACAACAGATGAATTTATGCGATCGCAACACCCAGAAAGCCTAGCCTTTCTCCAATGTATGCGTTCCCCCAAAGACACTTTATGAAAGATTTCTTCCTCGTTAAGTATGCTCCAGAAATCCTTCAGCATACTCTAGAACATTTATTTTTGGTGAGTATTGCTATTGGAATTGCCATATTTGTCGGCATTCCATTGGGTATTTTGATTACCCGCAAAACCTACCTTCGCCAACCAATTCTGGGTATAGCAAATATTTTGCAAACTATACCTAGTTTGGCACTGTTTGGCTTACTCATTCCCATTGCCGGAATTGGTGTAGTACCAGCAATTATTGCCTTGACTTTATATTCTTTTTTACCAATAATTCGCAACACCTACACAGGTATCACCAATGTAGATCCAGCTATTCGAGAAGCTGGGAGAGGCATGGGAATGACAGATACACAATTATTGTTACAAGTTGAGATTCCCTTGGCAATGGGAGTAATTTTAGCAGGGGTACGAGTAGCAACTGTAATTGCTATTGGCATTGCAACCATCGCCGCTGCAATTGGTGCTGGTGGTTTGGGAGTGTTTATTTTTCGGGGAATATCAGTAGTGAATGATCAGTTAATTTTAGCCGGGGCGTTTCCGGCGGCGGTAATTGCATTACTGGCTGACTTAATAATTGGCTGGATAGAGAATAAACTAAAAGTTAAAAATTAAGCAAGTCATGAAAAGATTTTTGGCATTTTGCTGTTTAAGTTTTGCTTTGTTACTGCTAATCACTGGCTGCACATCAAATTTAAGTAGTAGCAGTGGTGGTAATATTATCGTTGCTTCTAAAGATTTTACTGAACAAGATATTTTAGGAGAACTTTTAGCACAGCAAATCGAGGCGACAACTAATTTAAAAGTAGATCGTCGTCCTCGTTTGGGTGGTTCTTTTATTTGTCATAGTGCTATTATTTCTGGTAAAATTGATGCATATATTGAATATACAGGGACAGCTTTTACTGGAATTTTAAAACAAAAAGCAGTAAGCGATCCTAAAGAAGTTTACGAGAAGCTAAAACAAATATATGCTCAGGAATTCAATTTGGAAGTAATGCCATCTTTGGGTTTTGAAAACACTTTTGCAATGATTATTCGCGGTGAAGACGCTAAACGCTACAACATTCAAACTCTCTCCCAAGTTAGTCAATATACACCGCAGTGGCGCGGCGGTTTTGGCTATGAATTTTTAGAGCGTGAAGATGGTTTTCCAGGATTAGCTAAAACCTATGGCTTAAGCTTTGCCAAACCACCCCAAATTATGGATTTGGGTTTAGTATATCGAGCGCTGATTCAAAAGCAGGTGGATATGGTTGCAGGTAGTTCTACAGATGGTCAGATTTCTCGCTTGGGTGTAGTGGTGTTAAAAGATGATAAACACTATTTTCCTCCTTATGAAGCAGCACCGATTTTTCGTCAAGAAATTTTAGAGAAATATCCAGAATTAAGAAAAGCGATCGCACAACTTGCGGGAAAGATTTCGGCAGATGAAATGCGACAGTTAAACTATTTAGTCGAGGGAGAATTACGTCATATTAAAGATGTTGTCCAGGAGTTTCGCAAATCAAAGGGATTAGAATAATTCGTAATTCGTAACGGAGATTTTGTCTATTGTTGTCCATGCAAAAAGTTCCTTAACCACCTAATCGCCTCGCTTGTTGTATGCTCACTGGCAATTTGGAGACATTGCTGCACGATTTCTCTGACATTAGAAAAGTAGCTACTTTCTGTAATCACATAACTTTTTCCCTGTAATCTATAAATCAATAACCGATTACTTTTTAGTATCCAGACTTCTGGGACTCGATAAGGTAAGTAATCATTAACGTCGGTGTAGCTTGTCACATCTATTTCAATTACTAAATCTGGCGGTGGTTCTGATTCCCAATCAATTCTTTTTTTGCCTACTACTGCTCTCCAATTTTCAATGTAAAAGCAATAGTCTGGTTCAATACCACTAATCTCTGGCAAGCTCATGGTGATGGGCGTAAATGATTCGTATATGCGGTTTAAGTGGTCAAGTAGAGCTATTATTATCAATGCCAGCAAGCTGGCATCTCTTCCATGTTCTGGTAGGGGTGCCATCAGTAAAATTTCTCCTCTTCGATATTTAATGCGAGGTAAGGAGCGATCGCCTAGTTGCTGACTCAATACTTGATAGTCTTGCCAGTCTCCTAAAAGTTTCACCACTGCGCCAGGTGGCAACTCGATTCTTTCTGGTGTAATTACGGTATCCATATTAGCTCGCGTTTTAAATATTCCCGATCGCATTGTTTATATAGAGGATGGGCGATTGCAGGATTGATGAATTCAATGAACAGATTGTTATATCAAAGGTTTTTGCTTACAAATACAAAGCCGCGGCTTTTCTTTGATGAGGGATCATTTGTGAGCATTGCTTTCCATAAATCTGCTGTTTTTACCCAAACTGGTGGATACTTATAACGACTAACATCAAGAATTAAAAATCTATCTGTTTGCTCATTATATGCTGCCAAAGGGGAAATATGCCCACCTTTCTCTTCACCTATTTCTTTGCGTAGATAGTTTACTACAACGAAATTTTGCGGTTGTTTTAAATTTTCTGCCGCTTGTTTGCGGAACTCCTCTAAACTAGTGTCGGCAGCGTGGTAAACATTAACTTTAAGGTCATAGCTGGCTAGTAATTTCCCTAACTGGTCTAGAGTCATACCTTCGTGAGACACAGCTTCAGGTGTTAGCACTTTTTTGGCATTATTATTGCTAAAAAAGTTTTCTTGAGTAAATATTCGATATGGCTTATATTGGGGTGCTTCTGGTGCTGGGATTTGTAAACTATTTAGTACCATAACTATACTAGCGACACCACAATATGCCTGATTATTTTGAGTGGTGAATTGCATAATCAGTGGAAAGAAGTCTTCTTTTGATTTACTCTCAAATAATAATTTTTCACCTTCAGGCGTATTAAAACCTACTAAGTTAGAGGAAAGCGGTAATGTCTGAGAGAGAACGCTTCCGCTAGAGATACATAATCCAATAGTTAAAGCTTTGAAAAATGTCTTACTTGTTTTTAGTAACATAGTATTCATAAGTACTCTAAGATTCTCAAATTATATTAATAATCTCACACTAAGATGCTAAACAAGTATAATATTTTAGAAAAAATTGTATCGCCTCAATAACTAAACTAAAAATGCTTACTGTTGCTAAATCCAAGCGGGTTGCCATCGCCATCTTTTCTTTGACTGTCGTCCTTTACAGCCAAGTAGGATCAGCTGCCTTAACTTTACCCTTACGCAGCAAAAAAGGAATGGTGGTTTCAGCCCATCCGCTAGCAAGTGAAGCGGGAATTTTAATGTTACGCAAAGGTGGTAACGCAGTTGATGCAGCCGTAGCCACAACCTTTGCAATTTCCGTAGTTGAGCCTTTTTCGGCGGGAATCGGCGGCGGTGGATTTTTGCTGATGCACTCTGAGAAAACTGGGGATATCAAAGCTTTAGATTTCCGCGAACGTGCACCCCTGAAAGCTACAAGAAATATGTATCTTGACGCAAAAGGAAAGGTGCGCCCGAATGCAAGTATTAGTGGTTATTTAGCAGTAGCGACACCAGGAACAGTTGCAGGACTTTATGAAGTGCATCGTCGCTATGGTAAGCTATCTTGGCAAGAAGTGATGAAACCTGCGATCGCACTTGCTAAAGATGGCTTTATTCTGGGCGATGTCGCAACTTGGCGTTATCTGCAAACAAACCAACCCGCCAAGCAAGCACATCTTAAGAATGTAGCGTTGCGGAAAATTTTCACTCGCAACGGCGAATTTTATCAACCAGGAGACAAGTTGGTGCAGCGTGATTTGGCACGCACTTTAACAGCAATTACTCGGAATCCCCAAAGTTTTTACACCGGAAGTATTGCTCGCGCGATCGCTTCTGATATGGTAAAAAATGGTGGTTTAATTACTCTTGAAGACTTGAAAGCTTACAAACCAATCTGGCGGACTCCTGTTTGTGGAAACTTTCGCCAAGCTAAAATCTGCTCAATGCCACCACCATCATCGGGAGGCGTTCATCTATTGCAGATTTTAAATATTATCGGTGACACTAATTTAAAATCTTTAGGATGGCATCATCCCGACGCGATACATTTAATGGTAGAAGCCATGAAGATTGCTTACAGCGATCGCTCAGAATATTTAGGCGATCCTGATTTCGTTAAAGTCCCTGTACAAGAACTGCTCAGTCCAGCTTACGCTAAAAAACGTCGTCAAGAAATTAATATGCAAGTGGCTAGACCCTCGACCGAAGTCAAGCCAGTAGATAAAGAGACACTACAACGTTTTAGTCAAGCTAATAATCAGAATTTGAGAGAAAATATCATCCCGTTATCTAATCAATCTCTCAAACTACACGCGAGGCACGAATCGCCACAAACCAGTCATCTTACGGTTGTAGATGAACAACGCAACGCCGTAAGTCTGACTTTCACGATTAACCTCAGTTTTGGTGCTGGAGTGGTGACACCGGGAACTGGAATCGTCCTCAACAATGAAATGGATGATTTTGCTGCTGCGCCAGGAGTGCCTAATGCCTTTGGTTTAGTTGGTAACGATGCAAATGCGATCGCACCCCGTAAAACTCCTTTATCCAGCATGACTCCCACGATTGTCACACAAAATAATCATTTCCGCATGGCAGGGGGTGCGCCTGGTGGTTCCACCATCATCACCCAGGTTTTGCAAATGATTCTGAATGTGCTGGAATACAACATGGATATTGGTGCGGCTGTTTCTGTTCCACGCATACATCATCAATGGCTTCCCGATCAGTTGCGCCTCGAATCTTGGGGCTTGGATGCTCTGACTCTGCAAGAATTACGCCGTCGGGGGCATAAAATTAAGGAAACTGCTCCTTGGGGTAATGGTAATGCGATCGCAGTTACAGCCGATGGAACTTTAGAAGGGGCGGCTGATCCTCGCGGTGAGGGTTCCCCTAGAGGGTGGTGAGAGAAACAAGGGGACAATAATAACTCCCAATTATTGATTTTGGACAGTTGACTCTGCGTAACTGCTGTTGCCAAACTCGTTTGCCCGTGCGCTAGGTACTAATGTCCAACCTGCTTTGAGAAGCTTTTGATAAGTTGACCAACCTTTAGAACCACCTGGTATTTGATAGTCTGGGACTGCAAAATTTCTAAAAGCTGTGTAGGGACGCCAACCTTGACTAGGTTCTGTCTGCAAATACAAAATTTTCTCTCCGTCGCCACCAGACTTAGACAGCCAGCACATTTGTCGATGCATTGCAAACTCCTTTACCTTATTATTTAAAAACTCATAATGGCAGACTTTTGTCAACCCATACATCACCCTTATGGAGTGCTTTTTTGCCTAATGCTTTAGACAAAGTGTAATTAAGTTTTATCCACTACAGGATAATTAATTAACAAGTCATACCCTGAAAAAGCTGCTAGTAAGACACAAAGATAAACAGTTTTCCCTCACCTTCTTGACTAGGGGAGATTTTTCTAATGTTATCCGCGCTTTTTATGATTGGGTGTAACAATAACTACCATTCTGGCTGAAATTTGCAATCAGACTATTTGTTTTTCTGATTACATAAGCGCAGATTTTGAAAATTACTTATCAAGTTCCGTTAATTAAACACTATGAGCAAACAATATAAAATCTATCTTGATGCTTGTCGCTTGAATCGTCCGTTTGATGACCAGACACAATCCCGTATTTATCTAGAAGCACAGGCAATTATGACAAAACTGAAGTCAATGTCAATCAGAGACTTGGAAACTTATCAATAGCAGTGCTTTAATCGCCAAATTAAACCAAACACCTGATTTAGAAAGACTACAAAACGTCAATCAAAAAAGCCCAAAAAAACTTAGAAAGATGCAGCATACAATTTATCGCCAACAATGCCGCGAATTGTCTCTACTAATTGGGTATATGCAAAGTTAGATAAAACTGGTTTTGCTCCTTGCAACTGAATTATTTGATCTAAATCAATCCATGACTTGCAACCGCCATATTTAGGGTGGTAAGGAATTTCTTGCTCTTGGGCTAGTTTATAAGTTCGCAGGAGGAGGACATAAAGCGGCTGACGTGGTTTCCATTTGAGGCGATCGCTAATAAAATGCTCGTTCCAAATATGGAAAGGAAGCAAGGCGTTGACAATAGACTCGTCACTAACTGGCAAAATATCTGTAATTTCAGCCCAACTGCCGATGCGAACTGTTTCAGGATGCCAACCTGATGTTACTGGATAGACACGATTGGCATCCTCAGCTTTCAGCATGAAAGCTTGTTGATGTTCATAAGTAGGATAAAGCAAAATCTGCTCGTGGGCAACTTGGAAATGTCCATTTCGTTCATGAATACCGCCTTTGCGGAGCAACATAATTGTTTTGCCGCTTTCCAAGGCATTTACGGCGACTGCCCATTCTTTGAGGGCATGAAAAGTTGTAGTCAATTCCATCAGCATCTACTGTAACTCTGATTTAATTTCAAGCTAAAACCGATAAAGTATGAACCTGTCCAAGGGAATGAATTAGGAGACATTTATGGAAAAGCGGTGTCTACGATGGTCTAAGCCTACGCTAAGTATTCCTGATGTGCAAACCACACCCATCCTAATAGTAACTTGGCGATCTGGTAAAAAAATGTGGGTAGGAATTGAAGATGTCTTAGATTGCAAAATCTAACAAAATGTCAACTTTAGTAAACTGAGAGTTGCAACTTACCAACTAAGTGATAAATTAAATAGTAGGACACCAAACAAAACAAAACAAAACTAAAAGGGTAAATGACTTAGTGTCTCCTGTCATCATCCCAGGCAAATTTCAGCAGATAAAATATTATAGAAGTGGCAAAAAGCCTGACGTAGAAGGCAAAGCCAAATCCTAAAGCGGAAAAACGCAAGAATGCTGAATTTGTTAGTTTTTCAATCCACCCTAGTTATTAACTTTCAATTACTAAATTAGTTTAACAATTTGAAACCTGTGAACTCGATAAAACCTGGTCAACCTTGACCAGGTTTTTGGTATTTTATTAAGAAGAATTCAGTATGAATTGTGTAGAGTGGGTAATGAATATTTGGTTAAAACTGTACTTCGTCTCGCTACGCACTTTCGCCTCTGGCGGTCACTGAGCAGTTCGACAAACTCACTGTAAGACCTGCTGTTGGCGCAGCCTCTCGTAGAGAAGTGTAGGCGAAACTAGTATTAAATATTCTTCCTGATTAAAACTCTATCCCTTTATGGGTAGAGTATTCACCAGTTCAGAATTCTGGGCTAATTTTCTAGCAGGGAATAAAATAGAACAGCAAGATATCCTGCTAGGAGAATTTGATGAAAAATTATAGCTTTTTGAATAAAATTACTACAGCTATTATCATAGCGACCCTTTCTTTTTCCTGTGAGTCTTCTGTCACCAGAAAAGCAGAACAGGCAAAGGCAACTGACAAACCGAAGCCACAACCAAATCTTGTCTATGGCGATTTAATCATCAAAGAACAATCAGATTATCTGATGATTCCAGTTAATCTTCCAGAGCAGAATCAAAATAAAGTAATTGATTCAAGCCTTTCACGTTCTTATGAAAGAAATAACCAATTATATAACATTATATTTTATCGTAAGCAAGATGGTGCATCGCATCTTTTATTAAATAAAAAAGCTATCATCACCTCCTTCGATTTATTAGAAGTAAAAGCAGCAGAGAAGCCGCCTACAAGAGTTTGGTTGTATAGAATCCTTGACCAAGATACAAATGGAGACAAAAAATTCAATAGTGAAGATGCTACTCTTGGCTATCTTTCTGATTTGTCAGGTAAGAATCTCCAGCAAATTACGCCAAATAATACTCGAATAATCAGTTGGGTTGTTGTTCCAAGTCAAAATGCAATTTTTATAAAAATTATCAAAGACTCGGATAATGATAAAAAGTTTACACAAGAAGATAACACTAATTTTGTTAGGGTTAATCTAGATAAACCCGCAATAGGAACTGATATTATTAGCGATCAGATAGAGCAAGAAATTAAATCCTACGTTTTTAAATAATTAAATAAGCGTGTCTCAAACTCGACTTTAGTTATTGTTGAATGTAGTAGTGCACTGTCAGCTAAAATTACTTCGCTCTTTAGCGATCGCATTTCTGCAATGGTGTAGATTGGTTTTTATCTGGATGGCGATCGACAAAAGTTGCCAAGACTTAATAATCCATAAAATTAGTAATTATTCATAGGCTGTGAGTAATATTAAAAACATATAATTTACTAAGCAAGACACAAGCTAATCTTTCCAAATTATATTTCGAGACGGGGTACTCAGAAATCTATTAACACCAGATAATAATAAATTCAAACCACCCTCAGCTGTTGTCCCATCGCCCCATCTATACAAGTAGTATTTGGTATCAAGCAACTTCAGGCATAGTCACCTGGACGACGAAGAATCAGAAATGGGTTGGCAGGTTTCACTTCATAGTCGTGGTAAGGTTTTTGAGCTTTAGCGTTAGCTTCCGATGCAATCCACTCAGGATGGTCATCTTGCCACAGAGGATGGCGTAAAATCAAGATTGTCTGACGCTTTTGATTTTGGTGTACGTAGCCAGTGAGAGTTCCAAACTGAGTGGGTAAGCCGTAACCAAGGCGTTGAAGGGTAGCGGGAATCGGTGCATTCATCCCTTGATATAGTTCACTCCAAGGATTTGGAATACTGCCGTTAGGGGAATTGAGATCAATTGTGGATGAGGCTGATAATACCAACTGCGCCATATCCAAAGCCAGTCGCCAATCTAATAACCCGTGATAAGCAAGGTTTTGATAATCTCGCAAACATAAGTTGCATGATGTATCACAGACGTTTCCATGTGGCTGATTTATCCACTTGCTGGCAATGCTACTAAGAATATTGGGATTCGCCAAATCCATCAATTTTTTAAATTCTTTTGGCTTTTCTAGAAACCGACAATATCCTGCCCCATTTTCTAGATGATCGCACAAAAAAGCCTGTCCGATCACAGATCCATTTTGCTCTAGCGATCGGAATCCTGCTTGCAACTCCATTGCATCCACATCTAATTGGGTGGCAGCTGCTACCCGCAACCAAAAAGCAAAGGAATACCAAGCAGCACGTCCAATAACTGTGGTTGGATCTGCAAAAATACCAGTAGGCCACTGTTCAATATTGACTAACAAAATATCCGTCTTTCGCCGAGATAACAACGCCACCCGATAGGCAGTACCAGATGTAGTTACTGGGCTATTCTTATCTGAAGAAACTGCATAAGCTCCGGGTTTGGGCTTACCATAAATTAAGGCATTTTGAAAGTCAAATCCACCATTACCGCCGTTGTCATTCACAGAAATAATGTGGTCATTAAATGCAGATACGGAGGCGTTAAGAGTACGCTGGACATTGCCTACCTGAGCATTTACACTTAAAGATGGTCTGGTTGCGTTTGGTCGCCACTCAAATTGTCCATCAAAGTCTTCTGGTTGCAAGTTGGTAAAAAATCCTGTGGGTTCTCTAGCATCTAGACAACGCAAAGCATCTACCCCGCATACTGGACAGACATCTTTTGGCGGTTCCTGATATCCTGGATGTGGTTTATTTAACAATTTGTATGGATAGATCACCGCTTGACAGTTACCACAAAGTCCTAAAGATTTGTTCTCTTGGGTGAGTGCTGGCACAAGTCCTGGTTTAGATTCTATCTTGTTACCTTGGGGATATAACTCAACTACACCACAGGCTGTATGCACAGCTTTATCTTTGACTGTTTGGGAACGAGGCGCAAATTGGCTGAGGGCAATATCTAGATTCCGATCAATTACTCCCTCCGTTGGTGGCCATTGGTTGGCGCGTGCAGGAAAACGGGTGTAAAGCGATCGCACTCGCGTCGGAAAGCCAAACATCGGCAATAATCCAGCATTTGCCAGACGTTCACTTAACTGATCCTGGGTGTAGGTCTTGTCTTCTACAATTGTTTGAATTTCTGGAATTAAATCATAGCGAAGAAAGCCCAACATCTGAGCATTGCGGGCATTTGATAAGGCTGTCTGCACTCGCAAGCTATCTAATACAGTGATTATAGCTGGCTCATTCTGGCGATCGCGCAGCCAATCTTGAATATCTGCTTGGTAATTATTCCAGTCAGCGACATTCCCAAACTCACCGTGTACGTTATCGCTACCTCCACTAAAATTTGTCTCTGCAAAGGCTTGTCGCAAGACTTCCTTGATGAGAACACGCTCAAAAATGGGAACGCTAGTCATATCGACATAAGGCGGCGGTGGCGGGTCGCCTGTGATGCTTTCCGGGCGTTGGAAGTAAAAATCATCGTGGCTTCTACCGCGACAGAAGGTAACAGCTAAGGCAACTCCAGCCGAACGTCTACCAGCGCGACCAACTCGCTGTTGATAGTTGAAGCGACGGGGTGGCATATTTGCCATCATCACTGCTAACAGCGCACCGATATCAACACCCGCTTCCATTGTAGTTGTGACGCTTAAAAGATCAATACCTTGGACGCGGGCAATTTCATCATTGATAAAAATGTCTTGAAACCAGCGTTGGCGCTTAGTCCGTTCGTCTCGGTCAGTTTGTCCGGTTAACTCGGCGGCGTTCATGCGGAAAGGCTGACCTGATTTTTCCGAAGAGAGATAAGTATAATAATCGAAGTCTCCCGTAGGTGTTCCGGCGGTGAGTTGCTGAGGATTTTTGTTGGTGCTAGTACGGCTATTACATTCAGGACAGAAGCCAGCAGCAGGATGTAGATAGAAAGCATTGCAGCGATCGCACCGATAGCCTTGATTTTTGGCCGACGGTAGCATTAAATAAAGTTTATTTGGATCTAGTGCCAAATTCCCACTCGCAGAAATTCCAGCTTGTGAGTTAAGTAATTGCTGTTGTATATCTTGAGGTTTTAACCCTGTAGACTCAATGTATTTTTGGGCAAAGCCGGGTAAGTTGTTATCTGTTCCGGGATAAAAAAACTTAGAATACTGATGTCGGCGACGGATGCCCAATTGTCTGATGACTGCATCAGTTGCTTGAATTATTTTAGGTGGTGTATTTTTTGGCGGTTGATAGCTGACCCACCCTTGCCCAAAACCTTCCATTGTGCGTACCATGTGATCAAACAATGGATTCATCAGTTCAGCAGTCAGCATATCTTCCAGTTTAGTCGCATGGTCAGTCTGGGTTTGTGTGGCTGGAAAAATTCTTGTCACCGAATTACCAGACCAGTTGTAGCATTCAAACCAAGGATGTTTTTGCTGACCCTGATTTTGTCCAACCCAGTAATTCAAGGCGCGAAAACTCGAACCACCGGGACAAATCCCACACTCTAATAAAGCATCTCTAACTTTTTGCCGTAATTCCAATAAAGGAATACGTTCGGGGTAGCGTTCCAGTAAACCAAGCCATGCACTACTCACCTGTTGATTACTCGCGGGTAAACCCATCACCCAGAAAAGCGCCTCTGTAACTAAGGTAGGATTAGCATTAGCAAAGCGATCGCGCCGAGTAATATCATCTGCTGCTTGGGCAACAGCATTATAAAGATTAGCATTTAAAGTCTGCAATTTCGCAAGACTGGCTGGGTTATTCGCACCAGTAATATGCAAAAAAGCTATGAGGTCATCCCAATATTGATAGAAGGATTGGATCAGCAGTAGACGCACCATATCGCGGTAATGGTCAAGTTCCATTCCCGCAGCCAGTTTAGCTGCATCTTGGCGACTATCAGAAAATATTACCAACTTGCGAGAACTACCTAACCCCTTTTGAGAAGGTGCTGGCATTTCTCGTAACAGTCCACTCGCAATAACTTGACAAGCCTTTTGAAAGCCGGTGCGGTGGATACGCAAGGGAGTTGGGAATTTCTCTCGTTTACCGTAGTCTGCATCACAACGAGGACACTTTGTTGGTAGTGCTGGTTGATCTAAATCATCTCCCTTTACCTGATAAAGCCACCCTGGAATCTCATCAGTTTTCGGTGGTGTTGCATTCTGGAACAGTACGCCTGTTTGTTTGTCTAACTTTGCTTTCACCCACTGGCGTTTTATTTTGTCAGCAGTCCATTCTAGAACTTGAGGTTGTGTAGTCCAGGCTGGTGTTTCTCCCGGTAATGGCCAAAATACCCGATAGTTGCTGTAACGTTGATTCATCACAACCAAATCGGGTATACCTTCTAAGTTCGGCTGATCTGGCGTGAGGATATCTATTGTCAAGTTACTTAGCTTGCGAGTACTTTTGTATCCTCCCAAAAAGACATCGCCACAGACTTCGCAGACAATTAAATCGAGAACGCGGGAACCACAACCGCAGCTGAGACGATGGTTAGCATGGATAGCACCAATGGTTGGTGGATCGCCTTGTCTTTTCACGTCATCTGGAAAACCTAACCCCCCAGCCCC
>JBBSCU010000152.1:0-13482 GCA_038249935.1 Chroococcales cyanobacterium | reverse complement strand
TTCCGATCAACCCCACCGATTACCAAACCATAAATAAAACTAATTAAAGGTTGAAAAAACCCGATAATACTTAATCTCCGACCACGACACTTGGTTTGTTCTAAGCGTTTTTGCTCACCTCTGAAGTAATAGGTGTAACCTGGTTCGCTCCACACACAAAACCCTGATTCATCTAGATACTTTAGGTCTATTTCTCCCGCAGCAGCAGATAATTCCAACATATTTAATTTCTGGAGATGTCTAATGCTAGCAAACAACATTGATGAGGCCATCCAACTTTTGGATATAATCATTGCAGAGGCTAAAACTCAGGAATCTTGTTAGATAAAAATCACAAAGCTAGTTCGACTTTCCTACAAAGTAGCACACAGAAAGTCTTGCTATTGTATTATATAGACTCAGGTAATGTACTACAAGTGGTATAGACATCATGAAACATAGATTTTGGGCAAGGTATCTGCTTGCGGCTTTGGCATTTTTCCCCTTAGAGCCGATAATCACTACTCAAGTTTTGGCAACATCGGTTTTCCAAGTGGCACAAGCCAAACCTGCTTACACCCAATATATGCAACTTGGCTATAACGAAACCAGACGGAGAAACTATCGAAAAGCTTTAGGATATTTTCAGCAAGCAGAGCGGGTACGTCCTGGTGATCGGTATGCTACTGCTGCAATTAGAAATGTTACAAGTTATATTCAACGTGGCAGTAGCAGAAATCGTATTGCCTTCGTCCCAGGTAGACCTGGTAGAGTTAGGTCAGCAGGAACACGGGGAAATTGCTTTCAAACTGGACAATTTCTCATTCCCTTGACACCAACAGATAAGGAACCTCAACGAACCACAGCAGAGCATCCCACATTCTTTTTCTACATTCCTCAAACCTCTGTACCAGTACAAGCACTGGAATTTGTTTTGCAGGATGATAACAGCACTGACCCAGTGTATAAAGAAACTTTCAAACCTGCTGGGCAAACTGGGATTGTTAGTGTAAGTTTACCTGCTAATCAACAATCTCTACAAATCGGTAAAGAGTATACTTGGACTTTTTCAATGATTTGTGATTCTCGTAACCGCGATAAAGACTCATATGTAGAAGGCAAAATTGTGCGATCGCAAGACGAAAATTTATCTCTTCAGCTAAAACAACTAAGTACAGACTTAGACCGCGCAGTTCTATTTGCAACGGCTGGATTTTGGGAAGACTCTCTGAGAACTTTGGCTAATTTACGCCGCCAGCGTCCTAATGACCCCGAAGTTCAGAAATATTGGGAAGATTTGTTGAATTCAGTAGATATTAAAGAAGTTGTAAACAAGCCTTTATTGCCCTGTTGTACAGCTCAAAAATAAATTTAGGACTTACGCCAGAGGATGATTTAATTGTGGAATCATTTAACAACTAAAGCTTTTTCTGTTCTGTATAACTACATACAGGAATCGAACTCTAGTTTAGTGCTTATATTGGTTTCTTGGGAAAAAGCTAAGATTTTTCCACCACTGCTAGATTATGTTCAAGCAGCCTAAAGTTTATGTCCAATGATTTAATTTCAAAACTTAAAACATCCTCTTAAACTTCCAATACGGTTCGGATAAGACTCCATCCCCCCAACCTCCTTAAAAAAGGCTTGCTCAAAATAAGTAATGGACGGAATTAATTACACAATGTCATTGATTCTGTCCGATTACTTACTACATGATGATGTATCTTGCTTGATTAGAGGAGTTGTCACACTGATGAATCTAAGACAATGCCGCTGCCGGAGTTAAACCCAGTTTAGATAACAGACGGTCAATATCAAAATGTTCAGACATCAACTGGCGAATGCACTGAACTTTAATCGGCTCGTGGAGGCGGACTTGCCCGAAGGTGCGATCAACAATTCCTACAGTGGTGAGAGTGTCTAAGTCAACAGATAAAATCGGGATTTCTAGTTCTTCAGCGCGACTGAGAATGAACGCCGGGGGCGGTAATTGCCCAGTGAGAATTAAACATTGGGTAGAAGTTTCCAAAGCAGCTTGCTGAATTTCCACCCGATCGCCTCCTGTCACCACTGCCATATTCCGGCGTTTGCGGAAGTATTTTACAGCGGAGTTGACATTCATCGCTCCAATTGCCAGACTTTCCACCAACAAATCTAGGCGATCGCTGCGACAGAGAACATCAGCCTTTAACTGCTTGACTAGTTCGCCAACACTGACACTGCGGAGCAAATCGCTGTTCGGCAGCATTGCTAGCACTGGAATCCCCTGCTGTTCGAGAAAAGGGCGCAAGATAGTGTCAACCGCTTCTAGTTGGGTGACAGGAATATCATTGATGACAATTCCAATCAAGCGATCGCCCACACGCCCTTTCGCAGCCAATAGTGCTTCAACCGAAAGCAACGATTTATAGCGAGCTACTAACAGCACACTAGCATCCAATACTTCAGCTATTTGCAGCAAAGACAAGTCAAATAAATTGCCTTCGGAGAAATCACCAGGCCCCTCCACTAAGACCAAATCTCCTTGGGACTTATGCAAATATTGCTGTATTAGGGACTGCTGATAATCGGTTTTATCTTCCCCCCGCAAGCGTTTTTGCACACTTAGCTCATCCAAAGCCAGCATTGTCGGTGCAACGCGGTTTTCCGGCAAATTGAGGCTAAGAGCGATAAACTGGACATCTTCCTCAATTACGGTTCCACTAGACGAATTCAAGCACGTACCGAGCGGTTTACCGTAGGCAATATCTAGTCCTTTTTGCTGTAGCTGCTGAGATAAACCCAGAACAGTTGCAGATTTACCGCTGTAAGTTTCGGTTGATCCAACCAGCAAATATTTAGGGGATTTTGGCACACATGCACTCCTAATTTCAAAAGTCAGAAGAACCCGGCTAGGTTTTTCCTAATTCTAGTTCCTTCTGGCAAAAGCCTCTCGCTCTCACAAATTAAGGTTTCCCAGAATTGCTTTTGCTTGAACAAGCAGGGGGAGAGATTTCCTTTACTTGTCGGTTCAGTGCTTCCCTGAGCGATTGTACGCTCAATGTTGCGGGACTTTCCTCAAAAACCCAACACCTCCATTGATTTCTGAAGTACTTCTTTGGGGCGAAATGGTTTAGTTAGATACAAGTCTGCACCAACTTCAATTCCTTTTTGTTTATCAAATTCCTGTCCCTTGGCTGTCAAGATCACAATGTAGATATCAGTCATTTGCAGGTCGTGTTTAACAATCTGGCAGACCTTCAGACCATTCATTTTAGGCATCATTACATCCAGAAAAACTAGGTTTGGTTTTTCAGTTTTAATAATTTCCAGAGCTTCTTCTCCATTTCTGGCAGTTAAAAGTTCAACACCCTCGTCTTCTAATGCTTCTAGGGCTTGTTCCATCAAAATCAAAATATTTGGTTCATCGTCAACAATCAAAATTTTCTTGGTCATAGCGATTACTGTTCTGACAGCATAATAAAAAATACATTTTCCAACTCTTTCTCAAACCGTAGGGCTTTCACTAAATCGGTTTCTTGAGAGAAGATAGAATCAATGATGATCATGTCAGGTTTAGCTGACAGGGCTTTATGGAGGCATTCTTGCGGATTGGAGGCTGCAATCACGCTGTATCCCTGAGTTTGCAGTACATCTGATAGGGTTTTTAAAGTTGATGCATTTTTATCTACAACCAATACCTTTTTACTAGAAGTGCCCTGATAAAGTAATGAACCAACTTCGTGGAGGAGTTTCTCTGTGTCAATGGGCTTGGTGAGATAGCGATCAATGCCAATTTGGTAGCCCCGTTCTTTGTTTTCAATAATTGACAGAATGATGATCGGAATGTCTGCGGTTTTGGGATCATTTTTGAGGACGGCTGCCACATCGAAGCCGTTGATTTGGGGCATCATTACGTCCAAGAGAATCAGATCGGGACGGGCTGTTTTAATTTGATAAATCGCATCTACGCCGTCTTTCGCTTGCCGAACATTGTAGCCTTCGTTTTCCAGTTGTTGACGGAGCAGTTCTCGAATGTTAGCATCATCATCTACAACCAAAATGGTTTTGTGGTTTTGGTTGAGTACAGTGTTTGTGATGATAGCGTGTTCTTTGAGTTGTTTGACTAGGGCATCCAGATTCAGATGAGCCGTGGTTTTGCGATCGCTCTCAAAGATGGGAATGATGAATGAGAATGTGCTACCGTTACCTGGTTCACTCTCCACCCAGATTCTACCACCGTGATGATCGACAATTTGTTTACAGATGGGCAGTCCTAACCCTGTGCCTTTGGGTTTGTCAGTGAGGGTGTCACCAACTTGGCGGAATTTCTCGAACACTTTCGGCTGGTCTTCAAGTGTAATACCAACGCCTGTGTCAATGACGCTGATACAAACACCGTTGCTTTCTCGTTTGACGCGACAGATCACAGAACCGGATTCGGTAAATTTAACGGCATTAGAAATCAGATTGATTAAAACTTGCAGCAGACGGTTGCGATCGCCTACTATCTGAGGCAGTCCAGGTTCAATCTCGCTGACAAACTTCAAGCCATTGGTTTCAAACAATCCGGCGGTGGAATTGGTAGCCCAATCGAGCAATTCGCTCAGATCAATGGGCTGCATCTGCCATTCCACCTTACCTGCTTCCATCTTGGCAATATCTAAGACATCATTAATCAAAGATGTGAGCCGTTCTGCTTCCGACACAATAATGTTGAGATTGTCACCCACCCGCTTAATGGTTTTCTGAAGCTTACGATCTTCGGTAGGGAGTAGTGGGAAGACATCTGTTTCCAGCTTTTCTTTAATGATCGACGCAAAACCGAGAACAGAAGTTAATGGTGTCCGCAACTCGTGAGAAACCGTAGAGATGAAATCGGTTTTCATCTGATCGATCTGTTTCTCAGCCGTCACATCCCGAATCAGAATCACTGAGCCTAGCCACTTCGTCGCCTCATCCTTAGACGCTTCTTTGAAGATTGTGGTTGCGAGAGCTTGACCGACCCGACCTGCTGCTAGATTGACCTCAGCGGTGAATATCTCTCGTGATTGCTTGTGGGTCTGCTTTACCAAATCGGCAATTTCAACTTGAGAAATTTCTCCGCAGTCTTTTCCTTTGAGGTCAATGTCGCCAAGCTGGAACATTTTGAGCAGCGCCGGGTTAAAGCGGGTGATTTGGCCGATGGTGTTAGTTACCAATAACCCATCTGCTAAATTGTCAATAATCGCAGTCAAATCAGCGAATGTTGATTGCAGTTCTGTGTCTGCCTGGTGCCGTCGTAAGCGGGACAAGGCTAATAGCCAGGAACCCACCCCAATCAACCCAGTCAGAACAACATAGAAAAGTAGGAGTCGATTAAAAGAACTTTGCGATCGCACATTTAAGACGGCAGAGGAAACATGAGTCACAATTTTCCAACTGTAAGACTTGGCATTCACCTTCCCTTGACTGGAATCGAAGGCACGAGTCGCCCCCGTGCTGGATTGAGCTTTTTGAACTTCCAGCAGCGGATACAGGGTTCTGAAGGTGAATAATCCCTCAGCCGTTTGAAACTGTCCCGACTCTGTTGTGGCCATTTGCTGCCAGACTTTCGGGAAGGCTTTTGCAAAGGTCTGGTCTTTGCGATCTTCGTACATAAAGCCCCACTCATTTTCTGGCTTTAGTCCCTTAAGCCAGTAACCATCAGCATTGAGCAGCAGCGTTTCGCCTAAAGTTGTCGAGTTTTCTTTTTGCAGATTCTGGATAAATTTCTCACCTAAATAGTTCAGCACAACGATGCCGCGTTTCTGCCCCTGGGAATCAAATACAGGAGTGCCAAAACGGATCATTGGTTTGAGCGGTTGTTCAATCTTGCCCCGCTCAATATTTAGATCCAGCGGCGAAATAAACACTTCGCCTGATTTGAGGGATAAGGTGTCTTTAAACCAGTAACGCTTTGCTTGGACTTGCAGTTTTTCCTCAGGGACAACCTTGGGCTGACCTTTATTAAAGTTGACTCTGACAATTTCTTTACCAGTTGTGTCCAGAAAGCGAATCTGGTCATAGAGTTGCTTTTGTTGAGACATGGAAAGATATTCTTTAGCGATCGCCTGTCTCAAGTCGAGTGTTTCGATTGTACCCCCAGGTCTGTTGAGCATGGATTGTAACTCGTTTTGAGTAGCCAGAAACATCAAGTCAGACTTAATTAAATTAAAGTCATTAGCAGCTATTTTGGCTTGCAGGTCAACGTTACGGGTTTCGTTGATCGAAATTACCCCCCGTTCGGCTTTACTCTCTGCCTGATGAATGATCATCAGTACGCCCCCAACCAAGAGGGACAATGGTAAAAAAGTGATCAGAAATTGCTTGAAGATTTCTTGATGACCAATTTTGAAGAATTCAGGGTTTCTGGGCATGAGATAGTCCTGTACGGGTGAATTACCAGGGAGGCGGATCGCGCTCATCCCTGATTAGGTAGATAAAGGTGAAGAGAAACCAAAGAAGTTGAAAACGCTAATGGTCGATGTCGGTTGGGTTAGGACGACTGAACCAGGACAACAAGGTGGCGTAAAGTTTTAACGAAATTGGGTGACGTTGAAACATCTGGTAAATTTGCTCTGGTGATGCAGCGCCAAGGTTGGGATTCTGCTCTGAAAGTCGTTGAATCAGTTGATTATGGCGGATTAGTAAATCAGTTGGTTTGAGCATCGGAGTTGTTGAGGGAATGAAGCCGTCGGCATCGGTTGCGGAAGAGGCGTGAGTGATCTTCGCGTCAGAAATCGTGAAATTGTGATTTTCAACAGCGTCCACGACTGAACAATTTATGGGAATCTGAATCCAGAATTCTGTCCCTTCACCGGGTGCAGAACGGCACTTGAGAAATCCTTGATGTCTGTTCACAATAATTTGGTAACTGATTGCCATACCCAATCCGGTTCCCTTGCCAATTTCTTTGGTGGTGAAGAAGGGATCGTAGATGCGTCGGATGACATCCCCTTTCATCCCTGGACCATTATCGGCAATATGAATTACCACAAACTGGTTATCGAGGATTTCAGTACGAATGATGATTTGGGCAGTTGGGGAAGATATGTTTTCATGGTTCATTCCCTCCTCTAAAGCATCAATGGCATTTGCCAGGATGTTCATAAATACCTGATTTAACTGTCCGGGATAGCATTCAATCAGGGGAAGTTTGGCATAGTCTTTAACAATTTCAATTGCCGGACGGTGAACATCTGCTTTCAAGCGATGGTGAAGAATCATCAGCGTTCCGTCGATGCCATCGTGGATGTTGACGGCTTTCATTTCGGCTTCGTCATGGCGGGAGAAGTTTTTCAGAGATTGCACAATTTCCACAATGCGAGATGTGCCGACATTCATCGAATTCAAAAGTTTGGGGAGATCCTCTATAATAAATTCCAGATCAATATTGCCTAACTCTGATTCCAACTCTGGAGGAGTAACAGGTAGGAATTTCTGATATTCTTGCAACAGGTGTAACAAGTCATTGGCGTACTCGGTAACATACTTTAAATTGCCGCAAATAAAGTTAACCGGGTTGTTGATTTCGTGGGCAACTCCGGCAATGAGTTGTCCGAGACTGGACATTTTTTCGCTTTGGATTAACTGAGTTTGGGCTAATTGCAATTCTTGGAGAGTTTGCTGAAGCTTTTGTGTCTGGGCTTTTGCCTGGATAGCTGCTTGAGTGCTTTGCTCGTAAAGCATCGCTTTGTCAATAGCGATCGCAGTTTGAGAGGCAAAGATACTCACAAGTTTCAGGTGTTCAGCCTTGTATGAGTCAGTTTTGGACATTCCAATAGCGATCGCTCCCAATACCCGCTCCTTGGCTCGCAACGGTACACAAATCATTGCCTTAACGTTTTCTTCCCCGTCTAATCGAGGATCGGCTTGCACATTATTGACAAGTTCTGCCCGGTTGAATTGTACAATATTGCCAATAATTCCCTTACCTGGTTTCGGCTGACTGTGGTCAAAAAATACGCCAAATTCCGCAATAGTTTCAAATGCAGTTGCATCTGGACTCAGGAGCAGAATCATCCCCGCAGACGATTCAATTAATTGACTCAATTCCTGAAGCACAAGTTGGGCAATTTGTCGCGTATCTAAACTTGTTGTGAGTTTAGTCGAGATATCCTCAAACAAATCAATTTCCTGATATCGCTCCAGCAATTCTATTGCGAGTTCTTTCTTCTCAGTTTCCTGTTTTGCCAAAAACGACAGCAAAGTCGCAAGTAGAGTTGCCTGTTCTGTCCCAACAACCCAACCGATGATTTCTCCTAACACCTCGATGGGATATCGGTTTTTTGTAGTTTGCTCCCCAATACTAATTAGTTTCGTGCCGTCTAACAATTCAACATCAATCGCCATATTGAACTGATAAACTAAGTTATGAAGGAGAGACGGCAACTCTTTTTTATTGAGAATCTTTCTGAGGCTAACTGTGGACATGAAACACCTCATGTAGAAGAGGTTGCAAATTGACCACATTCAAGCCCAAGACGTGCGATCGCGCCTGTTGATCAAGTCTCACATTTTCTAAAGACGCAGCTTGAGCGCACACCAGGTTAAGTGTAAATCCTTCCTGAGACTGTTCGATAGGAACGGGAAATTGCTCAACATAGTGAACTGCCTGATAGACTAAGGTGCGACACTCAAAGTAAATCTCTTTGGTGATCAGATAGCCGAGAATCTGAAGAGTTGCATCCGTAACCTTTCGGATAACTAAGCTACGCCCAGCATCTCTAGAAAAGAAAGGAATTGTCATAAAAATCTAGTAATATAATAATTTACTTACTAAGATTAGTTTTCCCAAAAACATTGGCGATATAACAGCAAACTTGAGCAGTAGGAAATACCTTTAAACTCCGTACCAGAGGCATCCTTCCATATGTAGGTTAGCGCATTTCTGAGACTGGAATAATCCCCTCTCTGGCAAAACACAGAATAAATTAACGTGAGTTCGACAAATCTTTTTTGACCTCTCCCCCAGCCCCTCTCCGACGCGGAAAGGGGAGCCAAAAGCCTAATTTTTCATTGCTCCTCCCTTTCCGTTTCGGAGAGGGAGGTTGGGAGGGAGAGGTTCATCGAACTCACGTTAAATTACCAAAATCAGGTGCGATCGCCACTAATTTTGGTAATTTTAAAAAGTATTTAGGTAATCGCTAGCTTCTTAGATGCGAGAGTAACGAAAACGAAGCCTTAAGAGTCGTAGCCAGCGTAACCAGATTTGTGCAGGTTGTTCAAAGAAGATAAAAATATCACCGAAACCCAAATTAGTTTTGTGATGGTGTAACCAGTGTCTTTCAGGAGTAGTAATAAATAGAATTTGGCATAAAATATTTACAGGCTTTGGAGTTTGCCAACCTAATACACTTATGTGTCGCCACCATACATGAAACTGACCAAATAGTAATCCCGAAATAACGCCAATAGGAGAGAAAGACCACAAAACTACTGCTACGAGTATATAAGGCAAAGCTCCCAAAATACCATCTAAAAGAACCTGGGGATTGAAAGTCAAAATAGCGTAGTGGCGGAAGTCCTTCTTCCAGGAGTGGTGCGTTTTTAAATGAAGGCTACCAAAAACGTGCTCGGGTACGTGGTAAAAGAATGTAGATAGAAAATCGCCAAAAAATAGTAATAACCAAGCAACAGCGATCGCCTCAAGCATTTCTACTCCTCAAGTAAGTTAAGAAAACTCCACAGAAAATATGCAAATATCCAAATGTCATGCTGTCGCCTTAGACACCTGATTTTCTACTATGCAACTAGCATCTGTGCCTCTCATGGGTCTAAGCTCCAGTTAATTTAGCTCAGTGTATTAGCTCAGAATATATGTAATTGGGTAAGGTGAGTTTTATGAATATACAATCTTTAGTGCAATAGTTTTCAGTTCAGGCTTGATTTTCCCTGGCAAATCCGAAGGGCGTGGGTTGTGAGGATCTCCCAGAAATAAACATCACTAACTGAAGTGTATTGATCCTTAGTGCAGTAAACAGCAACTCGTAAGAGCCTCCAATCTGACTTCTAGCCTGGGTTGATGGAAGTAATACATCTAAATCTCGATAGTATTACTGTATTTTGCCATAGTTACTCCACAATCTTCTTACTAAGGCATACAGCTTAAGTAAAGATTTGATTAAGGCTAGCACAAACTTAAGTTAAGACTTTCTTCAGCATTTTTAATGGTAAACTGAGTTGCAATTTAGCCTCAATTGGGGAGTTAAGCAATAAGTATAGAAATAAACATTCGATGTGACTTGAATTATTAAAGTGAGTAAAGCAAGTTTATAATTAATATTGATTGCTCGGCTGATCGGCATGAGCAGCAACAAAATTTGGGATATCTGAATTAACTAGATGCCATCCGTACTATCACAGCATTGAAAACTATGTGAACAGACAAAGAAAACAACAACGAATCTAATAGTAAAGCTGCATTTATTGATAGTTCGCCGAAATAATCCTGAGCAATAAGTCTGAATGCCTAACATTGTTTTGATGAATATTTCTTGTTACAAAACGAAACAGAGATTGCAACATAGATTGATTCTGCCTTACTCTGGAAAAACTACCACCTCAGTTTGACGGCACATTCGCACTTCTGTCGATAAACTTGTTAAATAAAACACTTTGATAGCCTAAAACGATGAAAGCATCTGCTAATTTCGACTTTGAAGACGAGAAATTCAATGCACCGCCTTCTCAAGTCATCCCCTGGTGTCAGATGATTAATCCTCGGCATGGCACAGATGGTATGCAATCTCACGGTTTGGCGCTTAGGCTAGATAATGCCAATGCTGTCGGCTTTGTACCAGATGATAATTGGCAGCAGGTAGAGCATGAGTTTAGCTCTGGAGTCGAAACGGTCTTTATGACCAATACTCCCCACTTGGTTATGGTACGTCGGGGTCCATTGTCTGTCAAAGACCGGGAAAGTGGTCTAAAACTGGGTACGCTCAAAGAAAATTATGATGATTTTTTAGCCAACAAACTTAAATTTAAAACCTTTACTCGCTATCTAATTTTTATAGTGGGAGAGAACAAAAAGTTTTTACATGAATCACCACTACAACTAACTCTTAATGGTGCCGCCGGAGCGAGTTTCAGCAAAACCTACTGCGAATATCAACAAGGCAAAGTAGTTAGTGGATTCGTCGCTGAACTAGAAAAGGCTTATGCTATTTATCGAAAGCAACCTTTGACACCAAAAGGCCCTTTGTTCCACGCTCACGGAATTTTTTGCCCGATAATCGAGTCTGAAGAAAGAGGTATTGAACCAAGGACAGTTTTGGTAGCTTCAACTGTTGACTACAAACATCCGACTGTAGGGACTTTAACAGAATACTTAATTGCTTCCGATTCTCTTGAGTCTGCAATGATTTGTAAGACTTTTGAAGACTACAAAGATTTTGGCAAGGAACCTGTAAAAGCTGAAACGCCTAAATTGGCAACGGCTGGAGTTTCTAACTCTTATGTTTATGCTGATGAAGACGATTTTGCTTATCCGCCGTACTAAGGAGAGTGAGGAGTTATGAGTGAGGAGTGAGGAGTTATGAGTGAGGAGTTATGAGTTATGAGTGAGGAGTGAGGAGTTATGAGTGAGGAGTTATGAGTTTTGAATTAATAACTCCTAACTCCTAACTTTTAACTTTAATCCTTGAGCAGTAGATAATATAGTGAACCATTGCCGCCTGTGATGCCAGCCCGATCGCCTGCTAGTTTACCAGACCCCATAAAATAATCCACCCGTCCCGCTCCTTTGATGGCGCTTCCTGTATCCTGGTCTAGCACAAAGCGGCTGACGGTACGCCTCTCTAGCTTGCCAGGACCTGCAGGATAGGGAAATGAGTTGTAAATCAGCGCTAGCGCTCCCGGTGGCATGAGAGACTTATCTGTAGCAATGGAACGTTCTGCTGTGACTGGCACATGAATACTGCCTGTAGCTGGTCTACCGCTTGTTTCTTGGAAGAAAATAAATCGTTCCCAGCGTGGCAGATAATTGCTTAACTCCTGCGGCTTTCCTCGGAAATAACTAATCAGACGTGGCATTGTCAATCCTGCTAGTGGAAGTTTGCCATCTTTTGCTAGTTCTTTACCGATACTTGTCCACGGATAATCAGTTCCACCTGCGTAGCCAATGGATGTTTTCTTGCCATTAGTTAACCTAATTTGGGCAGAACCTTGGATATGTACCATGTATGCCTCTAAGCGATCGCGGAACCAAAGCAGTTCTAAACCGCGCATCTGGCTCTTATTCCCTTGTAAGCCATCTTTTCCTTCCAAATCAATTCGTTTTGGGTGGGGTTTTGGCCATTGGCCAAAATCAGGTGGTAGCCGATAAAGGGGATACTTATATATTGCAGTTCTAACACGGCTAGCAGTGTAAACAGGTTCGTAGTAAGCAGTAAACTTGACAGTACCCTTGCCATCGTTGCCCACAGATTGGTAGAAGACAAACTCACGGTGAACAGAGGCTTGTAGTTGCGCTGCTGACTTAGAACTGACAACCAGTTGGCGGAAACGCAGCAAACTCCTCCAAACGCGATCAAGGGTGATTTCCTTGACGGGATAATTTTGATACGCTGCGATCGCCTGACTCTTTCTTAGGTAAGACAGACTGTGATCAATAGAAGCCAACAGCGCGTTGCGATCGCCCATTTTACCTCTGTTACCCCAAATTTGCTCATCCCAACCCAAGCAAGTCTGCCAAACCCTACAATCGGTGTCGATAGCGATCGGTTTTAACGGTGGCGTTAACTCAGGAGTGATTGGTAATGGCAGAGGTGGAAGATCAGGAGTTGTGGGTATTGGCAACGGCAGTAAATTAGGAACCTGAGCCACAGCCAACCAGAGAGGGTTTACAAGGGCAATTCCCAAACTCAAGGAAAGTAAAGCAAGGGTTTTTCTGATCATTTAGTTGAATCTTTCAACACTAGAACTAAAAATGGGTTCTACCCGGATTGCTACGATCCGAGCAGGTCTGACAACCATATACTCACCCTGAATATTTTTGATCGGCACGCTAATAAAGTCATTAGAAGCAGACTTTGGCACAAGTTCGCCACTGTACCACTTCTGAAACTCTTGAATAGTCGGAAAACGTATTTCTTCCCGGTGGCCGCTTTCCAGTAGGAGGTATACGGCATATTCATTTGCAGTTCTAACCATAAAATTGAATTATCTCAAAAACATTCAACCTATTGTTAACCACATAACCCCCGAATGAAAAGGGTAAGCATACGGGAGGTGGGGAGACAAGTCAATTCAAAATTCAAAATCCGACTCTTCACTTTAGACGGCTAATCCTTTAACCAGTTCCTCAACTCTTGCATAAGTCTCCAATCAACCTCTGATAAGTCATTGGCATTGTTGAACTAATATACCGTGGCGTTAAGTATTGTGTTGATCCAAATTCCAAATCAGCGGAACTTGCTCAAACACCACTAACCTATAAATTGAGCTTTAGGGGAATCACCTACTTTGTAAATAAAACTGCACAAGAAAAAGTTACCATAG
>JBBSCU010000151.1:0-13638 GCA_038249935.1 Chroococcales cyanobacterium | reverse complement strand
CCTGAAGATGGTAACATTCGTGATAGTCGTGGTTTGGCGAGGGCGCTGACAGGCAACATCCAAGGAGCAATTCAAGACTTTGAAGCATACATTGCCCAGCCTCAAGATAAAGATAGTAAAGCACAACGGCAGCGCTGGGTGAAAGATTTACGAGCGGGGAAGAATCCGTTTACAGATGCAGAGCTTAAAAAGCTACAGAATTAGGACTTACGCACTGTACAAATTCATCGTGATGTGCATAGATTTCTCGTAGGGGCATGGCATTGCCATGCCCCTACCAACGTATTTGTATCATTATTAAAGTGAAATGGTATGAGACAGAAAAAGGTTTGAATTGTTCAGCTACGGTTATCTATCTGGGCACGTTGTAAACTCCCCGAAAAGTCAACATAAACACTTTTCCATTCTGTAAAAACATCTAAAGCAGTGGTTCCAGCTTCCCGGTGTCCGTTACCGGTTTGTTTCACACCACCAAAGGGTAAGTGTACCTCTGCGCCAATAGTGGGGCCGTTAATATAGGTAATCCCAGCTTCGATGTCGCGCATAGCAGTAAAAGCCCGGTTGATATCGCGGGTGTAAACTGAAGAAGAAAGACCATAATTGCTATCGTTGAGAATTGCGATCGCTTCCTCAAAGGAGCTAACCTCAATTAATACCACCACTGGCCCAAATATCTCTTCACGAGCGACACGCATATCACGAGTTACATCATCCAAAATAGTTGGTTGAAAGAAATAACCGTTTTTTAATGAGCCTTCACTGGCAATTTTTCCACCAATTAAAACCTTTGCTCCTTCCTCACGGGCAATATCTAAATACTTGCTCACCTGTTGGAGTTGCTTTTCGTTGACTATCGGACCGATATCTGTATCAGAGTCAGTTCCAGCACCCAAGCGTAACTTACTGGTACGCTCATAGAACATTGCGGTAAATTTTTCTTTGATATCACGATGCAAAATTAGGCGACTCGTAGCCGTACACCGTTGACCGGTTGTTCCAAATGCTCCCCACACTGCACCATCGAGAGCTAATTCCAAATCGGCATCTTCCATCACCACTTGAGCATTTTTGCCACCCATTTCTAGACAGACGCGCTTGTGGGTGCGTCCGCAAGTAGCGCCAACAAAAGCACCCGTTTCTGAGGAACCGGTAAAGGATACTAAATCTACATTGGGATGCTCAACTAAAGCTTTCCCCGCCTCTTCTCCCACACCATGCACCAAGTTAATTACTCCTGGTGGTAAACCCGCTTGTTGGAAAACTTCAATCAATTTAGTAGCACAGCCGGAAGTATCTTCAGCAGGTTTGAGGATGACTGTATTGCCACACACCAAGGCTGGCATAGCTTTCCAGCAAGGAATTGCCACTGGGAAATTCCACGGCGTAATTAAGGCGCAGACTCCTATGGGCATTCGCACAGTCATGGCGAATTTATTGGGCATTTCCGAGGGTGTAGTTTGCCCAAATAGTCGCCGTCCTTCGCCAGCAGTATAAAAGGCACAATCAATACCTTCTTGGACATCTCCCCTAGCTTCTGTCAGAGGTTTACCCATTTCTCGACTGATTAACTGGGCAAGTTCTTCTTTATGCTGGAGTAATATTTCTCCAACGCGAAAGATGTATTCTGCCCTAGCTGGGGCTGGGACTTTGCGCCAACTCTGGTAAGCTTTCCGGGCGGCGGCTACTGCTAAATCTACATCGTTGGCTTGAGAACGGGGGAATGTGGCAACGACTTCAGTTTTGTTGGCAGGGTTGCAGCGCTCTAGGGTTGCTTCCCCCATAGCACTCAACCATTGACCATCTATATAATTGCGGCACGATAGCGGAGTTGTCATTTTGAAAATCTCCGGTTGATAATCTACTGGAACTTGTGTATTAAGTTTGCTTTCTAGGTTATCTTCAAGTTTAGAAAATTGGTATGAGATAAAAATAAGACTTGTGTCGCTACGGTGTACACGTCGATTAGAATTATTTACACAAATCTTTGAACAAGTAATATAGCGGTTCCCATTCAGATGCGGTACAACGTTATATCCCAAGGTGTAGGGGCACGGCATGCCGTGCCCCTACGGGTGTACCTCACGTAAACGAGAACTGCTATACAAAGAATCCAGGGACAAGAACAGCTAACCGCAATTCCTCCAGATTGGCAACCAGTGTATCAAAGATTTACAGCCATCTGGATAGCCGATGGTTCAACTCTAGAAGCACTACGGAGGAAACTCATTTCTACTGACAAAAAGGCTTTTGGGGTTGGCCTATATCTGGGTTGGCGACAAGAATGGCGTACAAATCCAAATTTTGGCAACATGGATTTTTTATGCAGTTTTAAATCAGTTATGTACCCAGGTTGCTGTGGCTTTGAATCAACCCTTAGAACGTATTTCTACAGAAATGGTTTTTCGCTGTTTATACCATTTTTCTCGTGCTGTCCTACGTGATGAGGCTGATGATGTTGTTACCTACCTCGTTGAGCACCATAAACTTCTAGGATTAGTTAAACAAAGGCGTAAGCGCCACCCTTGAGATTGACGCTTATACACAACAAATATCGGCTTTATCCTCTTAAGTTGACACCAATGGGCAATGCTAAACCCTTACGAAAGATGTGGCTTTTAACTTTGCAATCGTTATTATCGAATGACAAAAAACTTTATATGTTTACACTTCTTAATATTTCTCTAATTTTTTAGGTTTTAGCGATCGCGCATTAAGCGGTCAGTTCAAGATGCTTGACCGCTTTTTCTTTTTAGTGCAATCATAGTGTGATTGTTTTTACCCAGAATTTTCTAGACTTATGTTGCATCTAAACTTTAGTTGCAAGCTTACTACTAAGGTTGTAAAAGTACAACTGTATGAGGTACTGGGCGAGCAATGTAATTTACTAGAGATTCTCCCTTATAAACTAATGAGGCACTCTGACCAGAATCAAGCATCACTGCGTCATTTAACCCAGCTTTAACTAGCGCCAATCCTAAAGATACAGAGTCAACAGATTCACGAGAAATACCGATGGTTGGAGCTCCTGCTTGATTAATGCCCCAAAAAGCTCGGTAACGCGCTATGTCAAAACCATAAAGATTATTAAAGGTATTTGCTGCCTGGGGTTCGCCATTTTTAACTAGCCATGCTGCTGCGACAAAAGCATCCGTGACTTCTGGCATCTCAGATTGTATCCCCGTTAAAGTGTTGTGCTTGCTAGGGTCGAAGGGAATAAAGCGTACTGTGTAGGGACTAATCAATACTAAAGGGCGGCCAATCATTCTCTGGATATCATAACTGTTACCAGGAATAAATTGTTTTGTGGACTGGCTGAAAACAGGGCCAATGATGACATTGGAATCTAAAGATTTTAAAGAGAAAAAACCTCCACTTACAGCTGCGATCGCATTGGTGCTATCCTTAGCTAAAATTTCCTTGACTTGATAACGGCTTGCAGCATGAATAGTGCTAGGCTTACCACCTGAAATCAAGATGAGATTAATCTTATTAATGGTAGTATCAGTCCGTTCAATAGGATGTCTAAAATCTAAGACTAATTTCCATCTTGGTAGTTGTGATCCTCCCCATGCTTGGGCAATCACTTCTGTTAGTTTCGATTGACCAAAGCGAGAAACTGCTAATAAATTATCTGAACTACCTGCAAATCTTTCATCTATATCATTCATTGTCAATGCTAAATTATATCCCGCTTCACGCACTGAACTTGCTACTCTCTCATCATATTTTCCAGTAGGATAAGTAAAATATGGAATAGAAATACCTAACTTTGCCTCTAGAATTTTTTTAGATTCAAAGACTTCTGTATTTAACTGTTCATCGGTCAAAACTCTTAAATCGGCTGGATGACTGATGGTATGAGATGCGATCGTTACTAAGGGATTGGCTACCATTTCCTGCAATTGTTCCCAGCTGACATGAGAACGACCAACGTTATTGCCAACACCATTAGTATAAATCGAAAATACTGCTGGATAATTATATTTTTTTAATAATGGATAAACATACTGATAATGCCCCCCATAGCCATCATCAAATGTCAGTAAAACTGGTTTTTCTGGTAGTGGCATTCCTGTCTGCAAATGAGTAGTTAACTGCTCTATGCTGATCGGAACCACACCTTGATCTTTTATTAATTGGAAATGTTCTTCTAATTCATTAGGAGTAACATCAAAGAATACTTCTTTTTGTGGCAAAATATCATGGTACATTAGGATAGGTACTTTTGCCAATTTTGCCCGTTCATGTATGTCTGGCCATGGACTAGAACTCAGATAGGCCGAGGCATAAGGAGAAAGTGTTTCAATTATAGTTATTAGTCCTTTTTCTGGCTGACTTAGCCAACTAGATATCAATGCAGAAGTAGTTGCAAGCGTCGATATCCGGTGATTAAGCTCTGCTATTGGCGATGAAAAATCTTGTATTTGAGTTTCGTTATCCTGAATATTATTTGTGACGAGAGAATTTTTATTTACGATTTTGTGAGTGATGGAAGCCTCCGCAGCATGATCCTGGATTAATAATCCCGACAAAGAAGCTAGTCCTCCACTAAAGACATGAAATATAGTCAAGCAGTAAATATTAATAGATATCCAACCAAGGGGGTTGTTTTTAATAATTTGTGTCTTGAAGAGACTATGAGCAGACCGATATTCTTGGTAAGACTTGCGTTTCATCACTTCTCAAATTTGTCAGCTAAAGAGCATTCTAATGCATTTAATAAATTTCTCATGAAATAATTTAAGTTAAAAAAATTACCCATGACTCATTACCGAGATTCAGCCTGAGTTGAGACTGTTAATACTTGCGGTGGTGTAGCATCCGGGGGATATAGAAAGTCTACTTCTACTAAAGAGCGATCGCCCGCTTTGATATTTAATAAAACTAGCGGTTCCCCCATTTGACCTCTCCTTTGCACTAAATGCACAAACTTAGTTCGTGGTAGACCTTGGTCATCGTTGTAACGTACCCGCACTGTGCCCCGAAAGAATACTTGACGGGCTGGTATATTAAAAAAGCGTAACCCTGGTTTGACTAACTGATCCTCTTTTATCGGTGTTTGTATCGATACACTGACAGTTTGAGGAATTTGAGTATTGTTGTATAGCGGCAAACTCAAACTATATTGAATTCCATAGTTGCCATGAGCGCGATATGCAGTGTCAGGATAACGCACCAGCATAGTAGCGCTCTGAATTTGACCAGTTCCTAAGATACCACCATGCAGCGTACTCAGAGCATAGGAAAACATTTGACCAGGCTGGGGAATATTTAGATATCTGGCTTTGAGATTATCTATTAATAAGGCTTGCCATTGAGAACCACTAGCGACTCCAGCAACACGCCCATAAATTCTTGACTTGCGGGTTTGTTCTAGAGGAGTGGGGGTTTTATCTCGTGGTCTAGCCACATCACTATTATCCAGTAAATTTTGCCATTCTACTAAAGTAGGCGTTCCCGCTTCTCCTGTCGGAGACGCTACGCGAACGGGTTGCCGTAGGCCTCGCTCGCTGCCATCAGGATTCACTCGTGCAAACATAGCTAGGCTAGCTGCATAAACAGTCCCATTACTCCACAGTCGAATCAACGTAGACCGACCATTGAGGGGTGGTGTTAGTCCCTGTACAGGAATTGGTAAATTTAATAACATTCGACTTTGCCCTGGGGGAATCTCAATTTGAGCAGGGAAAATTTCTTGTCGTTTTCCCCTTAATATATCAGACATGGCGCGATCGCCAGGCCCGGCAAAAACTTTACCTAAAATATTTTGACTAAAAGATGGTAACTCAATAAATGGTGCATCGGGTTGACTCAAATAACTCGCTGCTTGCAAAATATTTACCTTCACCAATTCCGAACCAGGGTTATATAAAATTATCCCTAAATAGAGCGGTCGCAAATTTTCTGGTGGTTCAGCTTTCGCAACATGATGGGCAAAAACATCAAATCGTCCTCGAAAGGGAAAATTCAAATGCGCCGTTGGCACTTTTTTCCCATCTGGTGGAAAGGTCGAGAGTAAAATTCCTTCTTCTAACACCAATTCTGGACTATTGCTGTTAAACATTGGCACTGTATCCAGTTGGCCTGGTAAAGGACGCACTTCTTGTGGTTGCACTACTTCTTCAGGTGGTGGCATAGCAGGAGTTGTTTGGCCAAGCAGAAAATTTAGTAACAATGGCAACATAAATTTAAATATTTTCTTCACGATCCAAACGCCGACAACTTGATGAAAGTGCCAGTTTGTTAATAATTAATACGAAATTTGCCAGAATTTCCATCAAATTTTCTTGATTGAGAACCGGAACGTGAACAAAAATACAACGCGCCGTGAGTTGGCTTTGGCACAAGTAATCCAACACTGAATAGTAAAGACTCTCACAGACAAATTTACCGCAGTCGTGGCTAATCTCAATTGCCACTGCTCCCGCCACCAATTTCTCTAAATCAACTTCTGTCTGTAAAACACTTTCTCCACAGCTAGCAACCGCTTCCACACTTAATTGTGTGCGACTTGCAGCCATGCCACAACAGATGACGTAATCAGGTTGGATTGCATTGATTTTTTCAATTACCTGAGAACTAGCAAGTTGGATATCTACGGGTAACTGGCGTAAAAAAGTTAAGTCATGATGTATCAAATCAAGTTTGGTAACTTCAAGTAATAAATCATCAGAAGAATTTGAGAGTTGATCGGATAGCCAAACGTCAAAGGAAGTTAATAGAATTCTTTTATTCATAACAAACAAATGTTATTTAGAATAGGAATATTATTTACAATAGAAAAACCCTCCATAATAAATATACAAGGAGCAGGTAAATGGCAGTGATTGCGGTCGTAGATTACGAGATGGGAAATTTGCACTCAGTCTGCAAAGGCTTAGAAAAAGCTGGGGCAACTGTTAAGGTAACTTATTCTCCAAAGGAATTAGAACAGGCAGATGCAATAGTTTTGCCGGGAGTGGGAGCATTTGATCCAGCAGTGCAACACTTGCGATCGCGTGGTTTAGAAGAACCAATTAAAGATGCGATCGCATCGGGAAAACCTTTCTTAGGCATCTGTTTGGGATTGCACATTCTCTTTGAATCAAGTGCAGAAGGCAGCCAACCAGGACTGGGAATTATCAAAGGAAAAGTGCGACGGTTCCGTTCTGAACCTGATATCACTATTCCGCACATGGGTTGGAATCAACTGGAAGTGACTCAGGCAAAAAGCATTTTGTGGGAGCATTTACCGTCCGATCCTTGGGTGTATTTTGTCCATTCCTACTATGTTGACCCCATAGACCCGCTAATCCGTGCAGCAACCGTCACTCACGGTACTCAAACGGTAACAGCTGCGATCGCTCATGAAAACCTGATGGCAGTCCAATTTCACCCCGAAAAATCCTCTAATATCGGATTGCAAATCCTGTCTAATTTTGTTGCTCAAGTCCGCGAAAAAGTTCCTGCCTAATATTCTTTTTGTTCTTTGTTCTTCATCTAAATCTAATGACCAATGACCAATGACCAATGACCAATGACCAATGACCAATGACCAATGACCAATGACCAATGACTAATGCCCAATGAGTCTGAGAATTTGCGGGAATCGCCAGCTAAAAACTTTACCAGGGAAAGAAACTAGACCTACCAGTGCGCGGGTAAGAGAGGCAGTCTTTAATATTTGGCAAGGAGAAATTGCAGGGTGTCGCTGGCTAGATTTGTGCGCCGGTACTGGTTCAATTGGTGCAGAGGCTTTGTGTAGAGGAGCTAGCTTAGTTGTGGGAATTGAACAATCGAGCCGAGCCTGTGCCACCATCCAACAAAATTGGCAGCAAGTAGCTAATACCGAGCAAGAATTTCGGGTATTGCGGGGAGATATTACCCAGCAGTTAAAGACTTTATCAGGGAAGCAATTTGATAAAATCTACTTTGATCCACCTTATGCCAGTGGATTGTATGAGTTAGTATTAGGAGCGATCGCTCACCATCAGATTTTGGAGCCTAGCGGGGAAATCGCAGTTGAACACGCCTCGCAAAGTTGGACACCGCCAGAAATCCCCGATTGGGAAATTTGCCGCGAGAAAGTTTACGGCAACACATCACTAACTTTTTACAGAATTCAGAGTCAGGGAGCAGGAGATAAGGGAGATGAAGAACAATATAACTCCTAACTCCTAACTCCTAACTCAGCACTCCTAACTCAGCACTCCTAACTCAGCACTCAGCACTCATTACTCAGCACTCCTTAGCCTCCCAACTGGTTGGGGCGCTTGTATTGCTTATAGGCAGCATAAAACAGTCCGGCGAGGGTGACGAAAACTAGACCAAGGACAATACCTGATAGCAAGGGTTCAACCACTGTAAATCTCCTTTTTGCAATTATTAAATATTCGTTTCCTGATTTTGATTTTACCAAATTTGGGATGAATCCTGCGCCCTACAGCCTGTTTGGAGGGCAAACCCACAATAAAATAATCTTCTGTGCTTGCAGACACCATCAAGAACTTTTAAGCTATGTGTAGGAAATGAAAATTTTTAGTACACCTCGACTTTCAGAGCAAACCTTTTGGATAACCAAATTACCAAACCTGAAATTTTGATTCAGCGAATCGTTTTGTTGACTTTAGCGATATTGCTAGCAGTCCCTTTGGGCTTTTTTGGTGTTCAGTTGGTTCGAGCCTCCGATCCATACGTCAAGAGTGTTCTATCCTTGACAGGAAACCAAGTTCAAGGACACGCTATCTTTCAAATCAACTGTGCTGGTTGTCATGGCTTGGAAGCAGACGGGCGAGTGGGACCGAGTTTACAAGCTGTGTCAAGGCATAAATCTCAATATGGACTGATTCATCAAGTGATTAGTGGCGACACGCCGCCAATGCCAAAATTCCAGCCCAATGCTCAAGAGATGGCGGATCTTTTAAGCTACTTAGAGTCTTTGTGATGCAAGAGCATCACTCTAATCGGAGGAAAATTTCTGAAATCTTCAGACTCTTAAACTCATCTTTATTAGAAAATAATTAAGAATTACTTATTTCTGTTAAACTTTACCCTAGTTCTGCTATACAAAACTTTCTCTCTCTTTGGTGAGGTTATGGTGTAGACACAAGTCGGATGTCTTTTTCATCTCTCCCTATTGCCTTCCTTAATCTTTCCTTGCAAAGTCTAGCGTGTACACACTAATCTTTTAAGGTTACTGCGTAACAGAGGATAAATTAATTTTTGTAGGTCGATACATCTAAGTTGCAGGTCGATACACCTAAGGAATGTGGATTAAATAAAGTGCAAAAGTAGGGTGTGTTAGCGGAGCGTAACGCACCATTACAAGTTAAATAAGAATTGCACGTTATTAAATTTGCGTTCCCAAGTTGCAGGTCAATACACCTAAGTTGCAGGTCAATACACCTAAGTTGCAGGTCGATACACCTAAGTTGCAGGTCGATACACCTAAGTTGCAGGTCAAAAGACTTGTGTATACACCGTAAGCAAGCGAGAAGAGGGCTATGATGCAATACCCTTGGGTTAGCGCCAAAAACCATAAACTGCGTAGGTTGGGTTGAACAAAGTGAAACCCAACAAACCACTAAAAATGTTGGGTTTCGTTCCTTAACCCAACCGACAATTCTGCTAAACCGAAAAGTATTGGGCGATGATGTATCTTCATGTGATTAGGAAACTCTATATTTAGTCACTTAATTCCTAAAGCGATCGCATGATGGCAAATATGATCTTTAATAAAACTAGCTATAAAATAATAACTATGGTCATAGCCTTCTTGATAACGTAAGTTTAAAGGTTGGTTAACTTCTGCACAAGCTTGCTCAAAAACCTCTGGCAGCAATTGTTCAGCTAAAAACTGATCAGCAGTCCCTTGGTCAATGAGAATTGAACTGTGATATCCCACCTGCTTAACTAATTCACTGGCATCATAAACACGCCAACTTTCTTGATTACTGCCAAGATAACGACTGAAAGTCTTTTGACCCCAAGGACAACGCATCGGTGCGGTGATCGGTGCAAAAGCTGATACTGATTTATAGAGTCCGGGATTTCTCATTGCACAGACTAGCGCCCCATGTCCTCCCATCGAATGACCGAAAACGCCTTGTTTCTCAGGTTGGGCGGGGAAGTTTGCGGTAATTAAAGCAGGTAGTTCGTGGACGACATAACTATACATTTGGTAATGTTGCCGCCACGGTTCCTCTGTAGCATCAACATAAAAACCTGCACCCGTGCCAAAGTCCCAGTCATCATCCTCACCTGCAATGCCAGTATTACGCGGACTAGTATCTGGTGCAACCAGTATCAAACCGTATTCAGCTGCAAAGCGCTGCACCCCCCCTGCTTTAACCATAAAATTCTCTTCCGTGCAAGTTAACCCAGAGAGGAAATAGAGAATCGGCACAGGTTTTAGAGTTGCTTGTGGTGGTTGATAAACGGCAAAGCGCATTTCACCGTTACAGGTTGAGGAGGGATGGCTGTAAAAGCCGAGTTTACCACCAAAGCTTTTATATTCTGAAATGAGGTTAAGGTTAGGCATTGGTTATATTCTCCGGCGTTGCATATCTGCGCTAGCCGCATCCGTTTAGATAACGAAAAGATTATATATGATAAACGTAGCTAAATCATCATCTGGCAGCTATAAGGAGATTATGGCTTGTAATAAACCCAGAGCAATTTTATGGAGGTATCAATCGTCCTGATGCTGTCCAGCAGCAAGAAGCGCCTTTAGCAAACAGGCAAAAGATTTATATAGTAATCATATATACATGAAAACTAAGTAATAAACATCAAGAAATCTCAAAATTTGAAACTGCAAATAAATTAGGATGTATTCTAAATAATTACTTAGCAATAATTAGCGGTTAACATTCTTAACATTGTTTATTTATACTCTTGTGCGGAACTAGCAGCGAAAGTCGGGTAAACCTTAACTAGAATTGATAATTTTCTACTTTGTCCAAAATAAATTTTCATCTAGAGTAGGACAAAGATACCTCCTGTTTACCACATAGAAAAAATCTAGCTGAAACCTCTGGCTCATAGCTATGGGAAACCAAGCTTGATGCTTGAGAGTCTGGTTTCAAAATGGGTAACAGCAACATCCCCTATCAGCTTGATCACCTATGCTAAAAGTTATGCACTCGGCCGCCAACTCAGCCACTCCAAATTCCCAGTGGGAGGATTTAATCAAGCTTCCAGCCCCAAACACAGTCCAATGGGACAACATTAAAACCCAATTAGACTTGGTGCTGTTGGCGCTAGAAACCTTAACTGGCATTGGTTCAGAGGCCATGCTTTCGGCGGCAACTGATCTGAATTTAGAGTCAAGAGTGCCAGACCGCGTAGCTTTATGGCGACTGCGCCAATCAAATCCCCTACGCAAAGGTCAAGGAGGGCGAAAAAAGCTAGATGTCGAAGAAGCGCGATCGCTTGTTTTGATCACCTGCTACTTAGCCAAACAGCACCAGGAATTGATTCGCCGTGCTGTCGGTCTGTTGGAACAAATGGCAGAAAATAACCGGGAACCTCACCAAGCTGCTTTACTTGGAGATTATATTGATGCTTTTTGCAACACCTACCAAGAGCGGATGGAAGAGGACGAGCAAATCTCAACGGATTTACTAACCAACCTGGCACTAAAACTGCTTGTAGATTTACTTTTTTATAGTGCTCCTGGTGGGCATCGTCGTCTCTGGCTAGCACTTATAGACCGTTCAACAAAATTTTAGATTTGAAATTCCTCAACCAAAATCTTCCTCGTAGTTCTTGCCATGCCTCTATCAAATTCTGTCATTCGTTGCTACACACCCCCGACTTGCACGCTCGAAGTATTCGCGCAAAGCTCACCTCTGTCCCGTTGGATGGGGAAAACTGTCCTCAAGCACCTAAACTTTGAGCTACGTTTTGATGATCCCCGACTACCAGAGGAAAACAGAGTTCCAATTCGAGGCGATCGCGATCAACTCGAAGCCTTATGTGATGCCGTCACAAGCTATGTACAGCAATTCCTTCAACAGTCTCCAGAAAACTTTTGTGTCAGTTTATCTGATACCCAAAAGTCAAGCACAGCACTGGATGAGCCGGAATCAAAGTCCTCAACAAAGACATTAAATTCTTTTACTACCCAGATTCCAGGGACAAATATCCATTTAGAACCAAGCAGCGATTTAACTCACAATTTATTTCTCGGTTCTCTCGCCAACCACGCATCTGGCCTCGTAATTCAACTCAGTCTGCTGCAACTATTTGATTTGGCAAGTGCTTTAGATGAATACTCATCTGATGTCATGGCACTGCCAACTCTCAACAGCAGGAGTTCGACTCTGAGGTTCCCGGCTTGGGCGCCTATTGCCGCAGTATTAGTATTAGGTGTAGGTTTTTTACCAGTTACTTGGCAATATGCTAACGACATTAGGGAAAAGCAACAGCAGACAGCCAAAACAGCAGATCCAGTAGCGGTAAAAGCTGCTCTAGAACCTTCATCTTCAGCAAGCTTTCCCACACTTCAACCGGGACTCACTCCCCCAGCAGATAATTTGCTAGGTTCCACCCCTCCACTTCCCACATCCAGTTTGCTCGAAATACCCTTAACATCTTCTAGTTCCAATTTCTCTACAGTGCCACCTCTGTCGCCAAATAATGCACTGACAATACCTCAGAAAACGATTTCAACCCTTCCCAGCAATCCAGGGACACCATCCAGCAAAATCTCAGGCCAGAAAATTGCTACCTTACCAAATCTTGAACAGAACCTTACACGTTCAAGTCCCCAAGCGGATGCTCTCCCTCAGCGGCGGAATTTGCCATCTAGCCTATCTTCTACGACAGGCAGATCATCATCAAATATTTCACCAGTTCCCCCGTTTCTTAGCACCATACCCAATAATAGTGGTACCAATACCCCTACCCAAGCCCCCTCACTAAACTCACAACAGCTGGACGAAACAATCAATTCTCTACGGGCAGCTTCTGCTGGAAATAAACCCTCTTCAGAACTTCCCTCGTCTAGAACTGAGGATAATAATCCATTTATCGATCAATTAGGAGACGGACGCAAAACCCCTGCATCTAGAGAAGTGGCAACTAAGGGTACATTATTTGACACACCTCAAATAGCAGAAGCTAGAGAATACTTAATAAAGCGTTGGCAACCACCTACTGGACTAGGACAAACATTAGAGTACAGTTTAATAGTCAGTGTTGACGGTGCAATTGAACGAATTTTTCCTCTCAATAAAGCTGCAAGAGAATTAGTTGATAGCGCTGGGATGCCTGAAGTTGGTCAACCTTTTGTTTCCGCCAATACACGCGGACAAAATGTCAGAATTCGAGTTGTTCTCAGTCCTGACGGCAAGGTACAGACTTTTCCTGATGAATAAGTCAACTAACCTGTTTAATCTGAGATATTGCACTAGTCTGAACAACCGCCTAGTAATTTATTACTAGGCTAATAAGTTAAAGTCCTCTAAAGACTGTCGGTTCGGTCATTTTTTGAGCCAAAAAGTAATTCATTAGTACTACTTTTTCGCACGCTATTGCGAAAATTCGCAAGTAACTCAACAAAAAAGACCAATGCACAAATTTCCCAAAAAATCAGTCAGACTCTCAAAAGTTTACAGAGTCTGAATACCGCATTCTATCGTTGAGAAAATATTT
>JBBSCU010000150.1:0-13641 GCA_038249935.1 Chroococcales cyanobacterium | reverse complement strand
TGGGTTAGAAGTAAAATTGATTTAACTTAATCAGCTAAACACCCAAAAACCAAAAACTTCTCAAATAATGTCAGATAGTTATGATTACTAATACTCTGATCCAACCTCCAGAAATCATCCACTTATCGGGTATTAGTTGGCAAACTTATGAAAACTTGCTAACTGAACTTAGTGCTAGTCGCCGCCTCCGGCTTACTTACAATCGAGGTACTTTAGAAATCATGGTTCCTTCACCCGAACATGAACGATATAAAGAAATTGTGGGTCGATTTGTCGAGACTCTAGCAGAAGAGCTAGAAATTAGCATTGACCCTCTTGGTTCTACTACTTTTAAATATCCAGAACTTAGTGGTGCAGAACCAGATAAATGCTTTTATATTCGGAATCTGAATGCAGTTAAAGGCAAAAAAAGAATTAATTTGCTACAAGATCCGCCGCCAGATTTGGTAGTGGAAATTGATATTACCAGCAGTTCCAAAAATCGTTTTGAAGTTTATGCTGATATGTGTGTACCAGAGATTTGGCGTTATGATGGCATCATTTTTACTATAAATATCTTACAAGATGATAAATATATAGCTGTTGACCAAAGTTTAGCGTTTCCGAATTTACCGATTCTAGAAATTGCTAATTTTTTACAACAAGTTGGGCAGAAAGATTATTTAGAGTTGGTTAGAGAATTTCGCATCTGGGTTAAAAGCCAAATTCAGCGAAATTATGAGTAAAATTTTCGTAATATTTATAAGTTAAGTAGTTAAAATAAACAAACTGCCTTCCGACACTCTCTTTATTTCTCATCTGAAAACAGACTGGAGACTCAAATGACCCCAGCAACAATTGCTACACCAAGAAAAGAATCACCCCTATTGTTTAAAGGACTGACGTGGAGAGAATTCAAAGCAGTTGAGCAGTTGCTAGACCGTCCAGGATATCGGTTATCTTTCCTAGATGGAGTTTTGGAGATTAGAAGAATGCCTGGAGAACCACACGAAACAGTTAAGGAAAGGCTCGGCGCATTGTTGGAACTTTACCTACTCATGACAGGGTTTGACTTTACTCCAACTGGCTCAATGACGCTGGAAAGTGAATCGGGTGCTGTCAAGCGAGAAGCAGATAAATCCTATAAACTTGCCCCTGGTCGAGTGCGTCCCGATTTAGTGATAGAAGTGGTGTTTACCAGTGGCGGGATCAACAAACTGGAAGCATACAAGCGGCTCTTGATTTCTGAAGTGTGGTTCTGGGAAGACGGGGTGTTAGAAGTTTATCACCTGCGGAAAGAGGGAAATGCACTTGACTATGAAAAGGTTTCCAGTAGTGAGGAAGTCAAAGGGATCGATCTGGATTTGTTGTTACGTTGTATTGATATGGTGAATCATGTTGATGCTATCAAGACTTTTCAGCAAGCGCTTCAAAAATAGCTGGTAATCTGCTTTAATTTCTAATAGCGCGATCGCTCTACTCTCAATACGGTTCGGTTAAGCTAAAAAAATAAAAATGTGTAGGTTGGGTTGAGGAACGAAACCCAACATTTTGCGGCGTTTGTTGGGTTTTGCAAAGCTTCAACCCAACCTACAATATTTTTAACCGAACCGTATTGGCTCGACTCTGATCTAAGACTATAAATTCAGCCATTGACTAGATTTTCTACAGCATCGGCATCATTCGGTAATGCGGCTGTTAAAACTTCACTGCCTTCTGTTGTAACTAAAACATCATCTTCGATGCGGATTCCGCGTACATCAGCAAATTCAGATAAACGCTGCCAATTCACTACATTCTGATATTTTGAGCGCAGATTAGCATCATTTAAAATTGCTGGTACTTGATAAAAACCAGGCTCAATTGTAACTAACATTCCTGGACGCAAAGGACGATTCAAACGCAGGTATCCTAAACCAAAGCGATCGCTTCTTTTCCGACCTTCTTCATACCCTGCTAAATCCCCTAAATCTTCCATATCATGAACATCTAAACCCAGTAGATGACCGATACCGTGGGGGAAAAACAGCGCATGGGCATCCATTTCTACTAAATCTTGGGGGTTTCCTTGTAAAATACCTAAGTCCACTAAACCTTCAGCTATGACTGTGGCAGCAAGCAAATGAATATCCCCATACTCTACACCAGGATATATCTTGGCAATGCAAGCATCATGAGCTGCCAATACAACATTATAAATATCTCTTTGGGTTGATGAAAACTTGCCGGAAACTGGCCAAGTTCGGGTAACATCACCTGCCCAACCCATCTCGGTTTCAGCACCAACATCGGTAAGCAGTAAGTCACCTGGTTGTAGGAAGTTATGATACTGCTCGTTATGTAAAACTTCCCCGTGAACGGTGACAATACTGTTGTAGGAGGTGGTCATATTGTGGGCAATAATTACCCCTTCCATTGCTGCACGAACTCCTGCTTCTAGTTTGGCTTGAAGTGTTGCAGCTATCCCAGTTTTGTGGGCTTCAACAGTCACAGCCGCAGCTTTTCGTAACTCAGTTAATGCAGCTTCATCGTGGGTGAGGCGTAAAGAAACGATCGCCTTGGCTAATTCCAAATCAATTCCTTGGGGAGGACTTTGCGGTAAAACCCATCTATTTAATAGCTGCGATTGCTGCGTCCAAGTAGCAGCATTTTGGACTGCGATCGTGGCGGCATTTTCTACCCAAGACTCTAATTCTGTCATTGGTCGAGCCACATCTGCCCCAATCTTCTCGGCTATTTCCTCGCGCGTCGGCATTTCTCCATGCCAAAGGGCGCTGCTGGGTGGCGGATTGTCCATGAATAGCTCTAGCTTGCCCGCTTCTAGGCGAATTGCCGCATTTGATAATGGCAGTCCAGCAAAATAGAGGAAGTGACTGCTAGCGCGGAAGGGAAAAGGATTTGCGGGAAAGTTGCGCGGACTGTTGCTACCTGACCACAGAATTACTGGAAAATCAATCAGGTTGGCTAGTTGTTGCCGTCGGTGGCGTAAAGTATCGACGAAGCTACTAGAGGTTTGTTGAATAAACATAAATAGAAACTTGAAAAAACGATAAAGGTTATTTAGTCTTTATCATCATCCTATTTATCTTTGTCATCCTTGTCGTTCTTGTTAGGGGGTTGGGCTGGTTTTTGTTGCTCAGTTGCAAATGCGTGGGTAAGGGTTTAGCAGTGCTAAACCCCTGCGAAAAATCTATTATGTATCAAGATTTTCGTGAATTGGTATAAGTTCAGATTAGCGAAGATGCCGCTGAGGATTTTTAGCCTTATGTTTCTATAAGATGCTCTTTCACTAATACGCCTTTTGCAAGTAATCTTACTATCAAGTCGCGGTGGAGAGGTGGAAGTGTGTTATGACGGGCTACGCCTACGCCTTTTTGTCGATGCATCAAAGTTGCAAGTCGATGCATCAAAGTTGTAAGTTGATGCATCAAAGTTGCAAGTCGATGCACCAACCTTGCAGGTCGATGCATCAAAGTTGCAAGTCGATGCGTTTAGACAATAGTGAAATTAGCGGCAGTCAACGTCGTGGTATTAATGCCAGTCAGCGTTGCCAATATTTCATCAGTAGCAGTCACACGGATGTTTTGACCAGCAAAACTCAGTTGACCAAAAGTTAGACCACCAGACAAGCCAATCAAGTCATGACCCTTGAAGAAGTCGGTAATAGTATCAGTACCTTGTTTTGCAGCTAAGACAAATCGATCTTTGCCATTGCCACCAATGAGGGTATCATTACCATTGCCACCAATGAGGGTATCATTACCATTGCCACCAGTGAGGATATCATTACCACTGCCACCAGTGAGGGTATCATTACCACTGCCACCAGTGAGGGTATCATTACCATTGCCACCAGTGAGGATATCGTTACCATCGCCACCAGTGAGGATATCGTTACCATCGCCACCAGTGAGGGTATCATTACCATTGCCACCAGTGAGGGTATCATTACCATTGCCACCAATGAGGGTATCATTACCATTGCCACCAGTGAGGGTATCATTACCACTGCCACCAATGAGGGTATCATTACCATTGCCACCAGATAATTTGTCATTTCCTCTACCGCCATCGATGTAGTCATTTCCAGCATTGCCAACAAGATTGTCGTTGCCGTTACCACCAAAAAGACGAAGGCCTACTTGAACAGTAACTTTAGCAGTGCTGCTGAGTTGGCGATCGCTAATGGTGTATTTAAAGCTAGTCGCTCCACTAAACCCCCTAGTTGGAGTAAATACGATGAAGTCATCTGCCGAGTTAGAAGGAGTGCCGTTATTTCTCAGCACCGCAGTACCGTTAATTGCACCACTAACGCCAGTGATGCTGAGGTTGCTGCTATCGATGTCGCGATCGTTAGCTAGCAAAGTACTTGCTTGAATCCTGACTGCTGTATTTCTGGCTGTCGTAACAGTATCATTAACAGCAACAGGTGCGTCATTTACCCCGTTGATAGTTAGACTAACGTTAGCTGTGCTGGTAGAGATACCATCGCTAATTGTGTAATTAAAGCTGTCCTGTCCATTTTTACCTTGAGCCAAAGCTTCAAATCTAGCGTTGGGGTTGTAGGTTAAAGTCTTATCAGCATTAAGAGTCACCAAAGCACCAGAACTCAAAGTAATAGGAGTGCCAACAGTCACACTACTACCGTTAACATCTATCACCGTTAAGGGCTTGCCATCTGGATCGCTATCGTTGGCTAAGACTGAAATTTTAACAGCAGTGTTTTCATTAGTGGTAGCTTTGTCGGCAACTGCCACTGGAGGTTGATTAGGAGCGATCACAGTCTCAAAGCCAAAGATGACGTAACCCTGTCCAGCCCCAGATGCAGCACCAGTTGCACCCACAAGCAAGTCATCAAAGCCATCGCCGTTGATATCCCCAGCACCACTGACTGAAATACCTGAGGCATCATTATCATTAATGCCCTTGATGATAAAGCCGTTGTTAGGGTGAAGGTTGGAGAGGTCAAGGCTGCCATTAAAGCCGCTAGTGTTGCCAAAGACCACGTAGCTCTGCCCTGCACCAGAGGCAGCAAAAGGTGCGCCAATAATCAGGTCAACAATGTTGTCGCTGTTAACGTCTCCAGCCACGCTGACTGAAAGACCTGAGAAGTCAGTGTCATTAATGCCGGTGATTGCAAAGCCGTTGCTGCCGTTAAGGTTAGACACGTCAATATTGGCATTAAAGGCGTTAGTGCTGCCAAAGACAACGTAGCTTTGCCCTGCACCAGAGGCACCACCAGGTGCGCCAATAATCAAGTCGTCGATGCCGTCGCTGTTAAAGTCCCCAGCATTGCTAACTGATGTGCCTAATAAGTCAGTACCATTGCCGTTGATACTAAAGCCGTTGTTGCCGTTGAGGTTAGACACGTCAAAATTGGCATTAAAGGCGTTAGTGCTACCAAACACCACGTAGCTCTTTCCTGTACCCGGTGCACCAATAATCAGGTCGTTGATGTTGTCGCCGTCGATGTCTCCGGCACTGCTAACTGAGTTACCTGATGAATCAACGTCATTGCCGTTGATGGCAAAGCCGTTGCTGCCATTGAGGTCTGAGAGGTTAAAGCTAACACCTAAGCCGCTACTATTACCAAACACCACGTAGCTTTGTCCTGCACCAGAGATGGCACTGGGTGCGCCAATAATTAGGTCGTCGATGCCATCGTTGTTGATATCCCCAGCACTGCTAACTGACCTGCCTGATGAGTCGGAGATTCCATCGGAGTTAATGCCATTAATACCGTTAATGGTAAAGCCGTTGCTACCGTCTAAGGATGAGAAGTCAAGGCTGGCGCTAAAGCTGTTAGTGCTGCCAAACACTACGTAACTCTGCCCTGCACCAGAGATGGCACTCTCTGCGCCAATGATTAGGTCGTCAATGCCGTCATTGTTAACGTCACCGGCGTTAACGTCACCGGCACTGCTGACGGAAGCACCTGAGAAGTTAGTTGCACTGCCGTTGAGGATAAAGCCGTTGCTGCCATCTAGGGATGAGAGGTTAAGGTCGGCGCTAAAGCCATTGGTGCTACCAAACACTACGTAGCTTTGCCCGGCAGCAGGTGCGCCAATGATTAAATCGTCGATGCCGTCACCGTTGATGTCTCCGGCATCACTAACTGATGTGCCTAAGGAGTCAGTGGCATTAATCGCGTTGATGGTAAAGCCATTGTTACCGTTGAGGTCAGAGAGGTTGAAAACTGTGGGATTAGATGCCATTACTGTTGATTCCTATTTTGTTTGGTAATCAGCTAATAAACATCTGGTTTGTATCAATTAAGATTTGTATAAACCAGATGTACAATTTCAGACTATACATCGTACATCTCTCTAAAAGATAGGTGACTTTATACATTAGTAAAAGTTAGGTACAATTTATTTTTGGCTACCTGAATCTCGTTTCACGGATTTACAAACAAGCACTGATATGATGATTCTTTATAAGTAATTTTATGGGACAAATCATTACTCAAGTTGATGCTTTTACAAATACACTGTTTGCAGGTAATCCGGCTGCTGTGTGTGTTTTGCCGACTTCCCAAGATGATGTTTGGATGCAGAACGTGGCGCAGGAGATGAATTTATCTGAGACGGCTTTTTTAGTTAAACAAAACGATCGCTTCAATCTACGTTGGTTTACCCCGACAGTAGAAGTGCCGCTTTGTGGTCATGCAACCTTAGCTAGTGCCCATGTACTTTGGTCAGAGGGGCATCTGTTACCTGATGAAGTCGCACGTTTTGAGACTAAAAGCGGAGTGCTGATTGCCAAGTTGCAAGGTGAGTGGATTGAGTTAGATTTTCCGGTGAATCATTCCCAAGTTGCGATCGCTCCTCCAGAACTAGGCAAAGCTTTGGGTGTATCATGCAAATCTGTCTGGCAGAATTCTCTCGGCTATTTAGTTGAAGTGGAATCTGAAGACTTGGTGCGGCAAATACAGCCCAATTTTCAGTTACTAAAAACGTTGTCTGTTGCTGATGTTATTGTCACCAGCCCCGCTCATCCTGATTCTGAATATGATTTCGTCTCTCGCTTCTTTGCACCGGGGTTAGGGATTGATGAAGACCCGGTTACAGGGGCGGCTCATTGTTGTCTCGCTCCCTTCTGGCGCGATCGCTTGCATAAAGATAATTTCTTAGCTTATCAGGCATCGAGTCGCGGTGGGGTGGTAAAGGTGAATTATGATGGAGGCGATCGCGTCTTGCTCAGTGGACAAGCGGTAACTGTAATGCGAGGTGAGTTAATTACTGCTTAAATCCATATTACAAATCAATCGCATCTGGTAAAAACTCAGCATCTAGAACTTGGGCAATAGAATAAGGACATTCTACTGGAAACGTATTTATTAGTAGTTCAGTTTCATTACTAGCAGCTTTCAATCCGCGATCGTAACACTGAGCTATAACTTCTTCTGGGTAAGACTTGAGGCTGGGACTCTCTTGCAGCAAATCTGCAATCCGGTTGCGTTGCTCATCAATCGTATTTCGCCAGGAGCCACTTTGCAAACTAGACTGATGTTGCCACTTGAGCAAATGCTGTAATAATACCTCCAAGCGGCTTTTTAACTCCCGCCGATCTGACCGTCCCAAGCTTTCAATCTCCTCAATCACAGCATCCCAATCTACTTGTCCAAATTGTCCAGCCTGAATAAGTTGCACAGTTTCTTCTGTCCATGCTACAAAGTCTGTCTCATACAACTGGGCTGCGCTTTTTGGAATCGGGGTCATGAGCTTCTTGCAATCCACTGTGGACGAGCTAGATTTAAAATATTTTACGCCCATCTTAACGTCATTATCATATCTCCTTAATCACTTACAACTTTTCTTTGTCCTCATTCCTATGCTCTGCATAGTAATGCTTAGAGAAGGTATGCAGTAGAGGGAGAGTTGTAGAATGGTAAAGATGGCAGCTAAAGATTTGTTTCATGAAGTGGTAAAGAGGGCGTTAGAAAAAGAACAATGGCTTATCACCCAATACGGTTCACTTAAGAAAATTGTAGGTTGGGTAGAACGAAGTGAAACCCAACAAAGTCACGGAAGTGTTGGGTTTCGTTCCTCAACCCAACCTACTTAGAAGTTGAGTTTTAGGTTTAACTGAACTGTGTTGCAATTCCAGTCGCTTTTCATCAAGCCTTCTTTCAACGGGAATTTGCTCAACTTTCAGTTGAACGATATCAAATTAAACGGCTGATTTACGATCCAGTTCAAGAGGTGATTGTGCAATGGATAAACTAGAACAGTATCGCAAGTGCATTCAAAACCTACTTAGCAAGTATATTGCCACACCAATTGCAAATGGCGAAATTGAATCACAAACTGTTTTTGATCTTCAACAAGATCACTATCAAGTGATGAATGTTGGTTGGGATGGTAATCGTCGTGTACATGGCTGTGTCTTACACTTAGACATCAAAGATGGCAAAATCTGGGTGCAACAGAACACAACAGAGTTACGAATTGCCCATGAATTAGCCGCAATGGGAATTCCCAAAGAAGATATTGTGTTGGGCTTTCAAGTGCCTTATGTCCGAGAATACACAGGATTTGGTGTAGCGTAAACTCGTCTTTTTGTAAACTTTCACGCACACTAAACGTTACGATTGTCACAATATTTAAAGAAGCTTATCGTCCTCGTTCCTATGCAGAGCATAAGAATGCATTCATTGAGTCACAGTCTCAATGTCTAACTGGAGGCAGAGCTTCTAGTCAGCCATTATAGCGGTTCCCATTCAGATGCGGTACAACGTTATATCCCAAGGTGTAGGGGCACGGCATGCCGTGCCCCTACGGGTGTACCTCACGTAAACGAGAACTGCTATATACAGAGTATGGGAACGAGAGAATGGCATTGTCAGGCGGTGCACTAAACTTGTCAGGCGATGCAACAGAGTTGTGAGGCAATGCAACAGAGTTGTGAGGCGATGCAATAGAGTTGTCAGGCAATACAAATACTAAACCGCAAGAGCGTACTTTTGTTAAAAAACAACTGTCACAATATTTAAAGAAGCTTATACTATAATTTTAAATAATGTCTTCTAAACACACAAATAATAAAAGTCTGCTTACATCTCGTGACTGGCCAATTGAGCAATTACCTGGATTGAGCCAAGAGGAACAATCTCAACTACAAAATTGTGGGATTACCACCACAGTAGCGCTAGTCAAACAAGGAAAGACTCTAGAGGCAAGGCTAGCGTTAGCAAATAAATTACAGATTCATCTTCAGTATGTAAATAAGTGGATGGCTTTGGCTGATTTAGCCCGAATTCCTGGCGTGGGTACACAATATTGTGGTTTATTGCTCCATGCAGGTATTGCTTCTGTGGCACAGCTAGCTCAGACTCCGACTCACAGATTACACCAACAGATTATGCGCTTGCAGGTAGCAACAATGCAGCGCCGAGATTTGTGTCCAGCAATTGAATTAGTACAACAGTGGAGTCAACAAGCACAAGCAATCATCAGTTAAAACTCCCTACTCCCTACTCCCTAACTCCCTACTCCCTACTCCCTACTCTTTAGCTAAGACTCCATTGAGGAAAATCTCAGCCAATCCTTCTGCCATTTCCTGCATTTGTTGGGGAGAGGCATCAGGTTCTATGATGGTGTTGTTAGAAAAACCTGCGATCGCAAACATTCCTAAGAAAACTTTAGCGACTAACTTCGCATCCATCTGGCGATAGATGCCTTTGTCCATCGCGGTTTGAAAAAACGCTTCGCCTACATCAGTCATTTTAGTAATAACTTCTAATTGGATGCGATCGCGCAAATCGGGGTGAAACTGCACCTCTATAAAGCAAACGCGCATCAAATCACCATTTTTTTGAAAATTCCACATCCGGCGGCGCATCACTTGCGCTACAGCTTTATAGCTACCCATTTCACTCAATTCTGTCAGCAAATCCGTCAGAATCTCTACCCATCCACTCGTAGCTACTTCTACCAAAATTGCCTTTTTATTGGGAAAATAACGAAAGAGAGTGCCTTCAGCCACACCTGCTGCCTGTGCTAACTCACGGGTAGTAGTGCCGTCAAATCCCTTAGAGGCAAACAACCGTTGTGCTGCTTCTAAAATCCGGGTGCGCGTCTGAGCCTCTGAAGGTGGAGAAGAATTAAAAACTCGCATAACAGTTATGGTGAGGTATTCGGAACAGGATTTGTAAGATTATTGTCTAACGTCAAGTATAAAGAGCCACTGAAAGCTTAATACAAAATTAACGCCCTTTTGCTAGGCATCCTGTTTTTTAGGTAGTGTAACTTTACTTTAATTTTCGCTCATGAACCAACTCAATTGCTTGCGACCAATGTTGGATTGGTCAAAGAAAGTATCCCTCACACTACGTTTGCTGTTCATCACATTGTCAGTTCTAATCATCTTCTGGTGGGGATTGTTGCCAGAAATTGCTCTGGCTCAAACTCAGACAGCACCTCCTCCTCAAAGAGTGCTGCAACTTAAGAAAACTCCAACTCCACCAAATCAAAATCAAAGCTCAATCCAACCTTATCTGGATCGAGTGATTAAACAGTTGACGGAGTTTCGTCTCGACAATGGGCTGAAATTCATTGTCTTGGAACGGCATAAAGCACCTGTGGTTTCCTTTCTTACATACGCAAACGTCGGTGGTGTAGATGAGCCAGATGGCAAAACTGGTGTCGCTCACTTTCTGGAACATTTGGCGTTCAAAGGCACGACGCGCATTGGTACAGAAGACTACAAAGCCGAAAAACCACTACTTGAAAAATTAGAGCAGTTGGATGCCCAAATTAAAACAGCAAAAGCCGATGGCAAAAAAGATGAAGTTGCCCGACTACAAGCTGAGTTTGAGCAAGTGGAAGCGCAAGCAGCCAAGCTAGTCAAGCAAAACGAATTAGGGCAAATTGTCGAACAAGCCGGAGGTGTAGGTTTAAATGCCAACACTTCTACTGAAGCCACCCGTTATCTGTACAGCTTTCCTGCGAATAAGCTAGAACTTTGGATGTCGCTAGAGTCGGAGCGATTTCTCGACCCGGTAATTCGTCGTGAGTTTTATAAAGAAAAAGATGTAATTTTAGAAGAGCGACGGATGCGGGTGGACAATTCACCCATTGGCATGATGCTGGAGAAATTTATCGATACTGCCTACAAAGTCCATCCCTACAAGCGTCCGGTGATTGGTTATGACGAAGATATCCGCAACCTGACACCAGAAGATGTGCAGAAGTTTTTTGATACTCACTATGTACCAAGTAATATAGCGATCGCGATCGTCGGCGATGTCAATCCGGTTGAGGTGAAAAAACTGGCGCAAACTTATTTTGGACGCTATCAAGCAAAAACCAAAGCTGTTGAGCAAATCCCAGTGGAACCGCAACAACAACAAACACGAGAAGTTACTTTACAGCTAGCTTCTCAACCCTGGTATTTAGAAGGTTATCATCGTCCGGCAATAACTCATCCAGATAATGCAGCCTATCAAATCATTGGCAGTTTATTAAGTGATGGACGCACGTCACGGCTGTATAAATCTTTGGTAGAAAAGCAGCGTTTGGCGCTAAATGCCCAAGGCTTTAGCGGTTTTCCTGGCGATAAGTATCCAAACCTGATGTTATTCTATGCTCTGACGGCTCCTGGTCATACAGTTGATGAGTTAGCGGTGGCATTGCGCCAAGAAATTGACAAATTAAAAACTGAGCCTGTAACGGCAACTGAGTTGCAACGAGTCAAAACTCAAGCACGGGCGAGTTTGTTACGCACCCTCGCTTCTAACATGGGCATGGCAGAGCAATTGTTGGAATATGAGGTCAAAACTGGTTCTTGGCGGAATTTGTTTAAGCAATTGGATGATATTGCGGCGGTGACGACTGTTGATATTCAACGGGTGGCAAAGCAGACGTTTACGCCGGAAAATCGCACGATTGGTAAGCTGTTATCGAAAGAAGGATGAGAGAAGCGGCTTGTTGTAGGCTAACGCAAATGTTCCAGGCAAAGGGCGTAAAGGAAGAGAGATATGCAGAGGTATAAAGTGAAGAATAAAAGGAAGATGGCGTTAAAAATTCAAAATGTCAAGAGGCTTGTTTATGCCTTGGTTGTGGCTTTTGCCTTTTTACTTTTAACTTCTTTTAACTTTTCTCTGGCGGCGACGGCTGAGGCAAAGCATTACACTGAATTGCAACTTGCACCGCTACCTGAGATTAAGTTACCCAAGTATGAGCGGTTTGTTCTCCCGAACGGCTTGGTTGTCTATTTAATGGAGGATCACGAGTTACCCTTGGTGAAAGGTACGACATTAATCCAAACTGGGAGTCGTTTGGAGCCACTGAAGAAAGTCGGGTTGGCTGGTTTTACAGGCGCAGTCATGCGGACTGGGGGAACTAAGAAGCATTCGCCTGATGAACTCAACGAGATATTGGAACAACGAGCGGCTGAGGTTGAAACTAGTATTGGGGAAGTTTCTGGTACTGCTAGCTTTGAGACACTCAGCGAAGATTTAGAAACGGTGTTTGGGCTGTTTGCTGAGGTGGTGCGATCGCCAGTATTTGCTCAAGAAAAGCTAGACTTGGCTAAGACACAAGTTAGGGGTGGTATTGCTCGTCGCAACGACGATCCAGATGATATTGCTAGTCGAGAATTTGAGAAATTGATCTATGGGAAAGCTAGCCCTTATGCTCGGACGACAGAGTATGCAACGGTGGATCAAGTTTCTCGTGAGGATTTGTTGAAGTTTTATCAGCAATATTTCCACCCCAATAATATGATTTTAGGGATTGTGGGAGATTTTAACTCCAAGAAAATGCGATCGCTCATTGAAGCTCAATTTGGCGACTGGAAGCGCAACCCCAAAATTGCTAAACCCCAATTACCAGAGGTTTCGCAAGCTAATTCAGGTGGAGTCTTTTTTGCCAATCAACCACAACTGACGCAAAGTAGTGTACTTATGGGGCATTTAGGCGGAAGGTTCGACAATCCAGACTATCCAGCGCTGAATGTATTGAATGAAGTGTTAAATGGATTTGGCGGACGCTTATTTAATGAATTGCGATCGCGTCAAGGTTTAGCTTACTCAGTATACGGCTACTGGAGTCCCCGCTACGATTATCCGGGAATGTTTATTGCTGGTGGACAAACGCGATCGGATGCTACCGTGCAGTTTGTCAAAGCCTTACAAGCTGAAATCAAGCGTATCCAAGCTCAAAGAGTGACAGCAAAAGAACTATCTCTTGCCAAAGACTCTACACTCAACTCCTTTGTATTCAACTTTCAAACCCCCGGCCAAACCTTGTCACGGTTGATGCAATACGAATATTACGGCTATCCCGCTGATTTCCTCTTTCGCTATCAAAAAGCCGTCGCCGCCACCACAGCCGCCGATGTGCAACGAGTAGCCCAAGAATACCTCAAGCCAGAAAATATCGTAACTCTAGTGGTGGGGAATCAAAGCGCCATTCAACCGCCCCTAACGCAGCTAGCTACACAGGTAACGCCCATAGATGTAACAATTCCCAATCCGCAACCAAAAGCAAAGAATTAGTTGTATCTAAAACGTAGAGACGCGATTTATCGAGACGCGATTTGTAGAGACGCGATTTGTAGAGACGCGATTTGTAGAGACGCGATTTGTAGAGACGCGATTTGTAGAGACGCGATTTGTAGAGACGCGATTTGTAGAGACGCGATTTGTAGAGACGCGAT